>DASSII010000068.1:0-10671 GCA_035692005.1 Candidatus Limnocylindrales bacterium
CCGCCGAGGATCTCGAGCTGCTCAGGACGATCCAGTCGATGCACGAGCAGAACCCGATGCTCGGCCTGCGTGGCTGCCGACTCGGGCTGATGATCCCGGACTTCGTGAAGGTCCAGACGCGGGCGATCCTGAACGCCCAGATCGCAGTGAAGCGATCCGGCGGCAACCCGATCGCGAAGATCATGATCCCGCTCGTCGGCCACGTGAACGAGCTTGCCGCCACGCGGGCGCTGCTCGAGGCCGAGGCAACGGCCGTCCGCGACGCGGCCGGCGGGGTCGAGGTGGACTACAAGTTCGGGACGATGATCGAAGTCCCGCGCGGCGCCCTGACGGCCGACGAGATCGCCAGCGAGGCGGCGTTCTTCAGCTTCGGCACGAACGATCTGACGCAGATGACGTTCGGCTTCAGCCGCGACGACGCCGAGGGCGGGTTCCTGCTCAAGTACGTCGAGGACGGCATCCTGCCGACCAACCCGTTCCAGACCCTGGACGACGCGGTCGCCGGACTCATGAAGGTGGCCGTCGAGAAGGGCCGCGCGACGCGGCCCGACCTGGAACTCGGGATCTGCGGCGAGCACGGCGGCGACCCGGCCTCGATCTTCAAGTGCGAGGCGCTCGGGCTCGACTACGTGTCGTGCTCGCCGTTCCGCGTCCCGGTCGCCCGTCTGGCGGCGGCGCAGGCTGCCCTCACCAACGCGGCGGAACGCGACAAGTAGGAAGCACCGCCCGTGACGTGACGCGGGCGGCACGGTCCGGTGTAGTCTTGCGCTCTCGATAGGGGGAGCCGAAACGAGATGCAGGTCGACATCGCCGACTGGATCGCGCGGTTGCAGGCGGGGGCCGCGACCGTGCCCGGCGCGCTCATCGCGGTGTTCCTGCTCGCCGGGCCGACGCTCGGCTGGCTGCTCTATCGATTCGTCGTGCAGCCGCGCACACGACGCCGGATCGCCGGGCCGGATCTCGCGGCGATGTGGGTCTGTGCCAACTGCCGATCGGTCAACGAGCTCCGCATGGACCGCTGCTACCGGTGCGACGCGCGACCGGTCGAGGACGAGCTCGAGCTCATCGACGCCGATCCGGCGGGTCCGCGCCGCCTGACGCCGGTCGGGCCCGGCCTCGACCTCGACGCGCCGGCACGGCTGGCGATCCCCGAACGCACGGACCGGGGTGTCGGCACGGGCGGCAGCGGTGTCGCCGCCGAGGTCGCCGGCCTGCTCGGCCGGGCCGAACCCCCGATCACCGCGACACGCCGCCGCAAGCGCTCGGCGCAGGCACCATCGGCCGGACAGCCACGCAACGTCGTCCAGCCGCGGACCGCCGCGGCGGGGACCCGCCGATCGGTGCCGGTCGGCCCGGGCCGGACGGATGACGATCGCCGCGAGGCTGCGCGGCCCGAGGTCGGTCGACCGCGACGAGCGGTGGTGGCCGGGCGGTCACCGGACCCGGACGATCCACCCGCCGCTTGAGCGGCCCCACTGACCGACGTCGCGACGCGGCCCGGGACGTCGTCTGAGACCGGGCGTCCGTCGGCTGCTGCTCGACGTCGAGCCGCTGCGCCACGACCGCGACTATCGCTGGTTGTGGACCGGCCAGGCGATCGGCGGGATGGGCAACCAGATCACCCGCCTCGCGCTGCCGTTCCAGGTCTACGCGCTGACGGGCTCCACGCTGGCCATCGCCGCGCTGACCGCGGTCCAACTCGTCCCGATCCTCGCCTTCGCCCTGGCCGCCGGATCGCTCGCCGACAGCGTCGACCGGCGCAAGCTGCTGCTGGCCACCCAGATCGGGCTGATGGCCTGCAGCGCCGCCCTGGTCGGGCTGGCGGTCGCCGGCGAACCGGCACTCCCCGTGCTGTTCGCTGTGGCCTTCGTCGGGGCAGGGCTGTCGGCCGTCGATCAGCCCGCCCGCTCGTCGTCGATCGCCCGGCTCGTCCCGCCTGAGCGGCTCCCTGCGGCCCTCGCCCTCAACCAGCTCAACAACCAGGCCGCCTCGATCGTCGGGCCGGCCGTGGCCGGAATCCTGATCGCGACCGTCGGCCTGGTCGGCGCCTATGCGGTCGATGTCGTGAGCTTCGTGGCCACGCTGGTCGCCGTCCTGGCGCTGCGGCCATTGCCGCCGCTCGAAGCGGCCGGCCGGCCCGGCCTGAAGGCGATCCGCGAGGGACTCGCGTTCGTGCGCAGCCGGCGCGCGATCCTCGGCTCGTTCGTCATCGACCTCGACGCGATGATCCTGGCGATGCCGACGTCGCTGTTCCCGGCCATCGCGCTCGACGTCTTCCGGGTCGGGCCTGCCGGTCTCGGCCTGCTCGCCTCGGCGCCGGCGGCCGGGGCGTTCCTGGCGGCCATCTTCTCGGGCTGGGTCGGACGCGTCGTGCGCATCGGTCGCGCGGTGTTCGGCTGCGTCATCGCCTGGGGCCTCACGATGGCCGCATTCGGCGCCGCGACCGTCGTGCAGGAGCTGGTCGTCACGCCGTCGACGGCGATCTTCGCGGTCGCGCTGGCCATGCTGGCGCTGGCCGGCGCCGCAGACATGCTGTCGGCCGTGTTCCGCAACACGATCGTCCAACTGGGCGCCCCCGATGCGCTGCGCGGCCGGGTCATGTCGATCCATACGCTGGTCGTCACCAGCGGGCCACGGGTCGGCGACATCCAGTCGGCCGTGGTCGCCTCGATCATCGGCCCGGGTCAGGCGGTCGTCGTCGGCGGGCTGGCGTGCGTGGCCGGCGCCGGGATCGTGGCGCGGACGATCCCCGAGCTCGGGGCGCATGTCATTCGACGGGTCCGTCCCGCCGACTAGACTGGCGCCATGGACCAGGATCGGCGGCACCGCGTGCTGGTGGTCGGTGGCGGATTCGCGGGGCTGTACGCCGCTCGCAGTCTGCGCAGCGATCCCGAGATCGCGGTGACGGTGCTCGATCGGCGCAACTTCCACCTGTTCCAGCCGATGCTCTATCAGGTGGCCACGGGCGCCCTGTCGCCGGGCGAGATCGCCCAGCCGCTGCGCTCGATCCTGGCCAGACAGCGGAACGCGACGGTCATCCTCGGTGAGGCCGTCGGGATCGACGTTGATCGACGCCACGTCAGCGTGGCCGACGGCGGCCCGATCGGCTACGACACCCTCATCGTCGCGACCGGGGCGCATCACACCTACTTCGGGCACGACGAGTGGGCCACGGTCGCGCCCGGGCTCAAGTCGATCGAGGACGCGACCGAGATCCGGCGACGGATCCTCATCGCCTTCGAGGCCGCGGAACGGGAAGCCGATCCGGACCGCCGCCGGGAGTGGATGACGTTCGTGCTGGTCGGTGGCGGCCCGACCGGCGTCGAGCTCGCTGGATCGCTGGGCGAGATCGCCCGTGACACGCTCCGACGCAACTTCCGCGCGATCGATCCCGCCGATGCCCGGATCATCCTCGTCGAGGCGATGGACCGCGTCCTGCCCCCGTATCCGCCCGACCAGTCGGCGTCAGCCCAGCGCCAGTTGGAGCGACTCGGCGTGATCGTCCGCGTCGGCACCCGGGTCACCGCGATCGACGATCGCTCGGTCCGCGTCGTCCCCACCGCCGACTCGAAGGTCGACCCGAACGCCGATCCGAACCAGCCCGAGGAGATCATCCCGGCTCGCACGGTGCTGTGGGGGGCCGGCGTCCAGGCGTCGTCGTTCGCGCGCAAGGTCGCCGAGGCCGCGGGCGCGACGACCGATCGGAACGGGCGCGTCATCGTCGAGGGCGACCTGACCGTCCCGGGACATCCCGAGATCTTCGTCGTCGGCGACGCCGCCGTGCAGCCATGGGGCCACGACGACGAGCGCATCACGCCGGGCGTCGCCCAGGGCGCGATCCAGGGCGGGACCTACGCCGCAAAGGTGATCCGGCGCCGGATCCTCGGTCGTCCGTATGCCCCGTTCCGCTACAGCAATCATGGGGATGTCGCGGTGATCGGGCGCCTTTCGGGCGTGACGAACATCCCGTGGATGGGGCCCTTCGGCCAGCGCAGCGGCTTTGTCGCCTGGCTGCTGTGGCTCGGCATCCACATCGCCTACCTCATCGGCTTCGCCAACCGGCTGGTCGTGCTCACCCGCTGGGCGGCCAGCTTCTTCACCCACGGCCGCGGCACCCGACTGATCACCGGCTCGCCGCTGCTGCCACCGATCGAGGCGCCCGAGCCTCCCGTCATCGCGGCACCCGAGGATGGCCTCGCCGGGACCGCGGCGACGACAGCCGACGATCGGCCGCAGGCCGACTGATTCTCCAGCCGGCGCGGGTCAGCGAGCCCGGACCGCGGCCCCGGCTGGGGGCGTCGCCTGGGATCCATCTCGGATGTGTGCCGCCCATGCCGCGATCTCGGTCCGCCGCGCGACGCCGAGCTTGGCGAGGATGTGCTCCACGTGGGCGCTGACGGTCCTCGACGAGACGAACAGCTCCTCGCCGATCGCGGCGTTGGTCAGGCCCTGGGCGACCTTCTGCGCGACCTCGAACTCGCGCACGGTCAGCGGATGCCACGGCTCGATCTCGGAGCCCCGCCCCCTGGCCAGTCCGGCCAGCTGCTCGGCCCGACGGAGCAGTGGCCCGCTGTGGAGGGTGCCTGCCGCGGCCTGCACCTCGCGGACGAGGACCATCGCCTCTGCGTACCGATTCGATCGCAGGTTGGCGGCGGCGAGGTCGAGACGGGCCCACATCGCTTCCCACCGTCGCCCGCGATCGTCCCATCCGTGGACCGCGGCGTCGAGTGACTCTCGAGCGGCGACCAGCGAGCCTTCGGCCAGCTTGATGATCCCGGTTCCGTGCATGATCGCGGGAGACGCGACGTCGGCCAGCGGCCCGATGGCACGGACGACCTGATCGAACCATCGTGCCGCGGCATCGGGTTGGCCGGCCGTCTGGTACGCCCGCACGCCGGTGACGACGAACTGGGCCAGCAGGCCCCACTCGCCACGCTGGCGGGCCTCCGAGAGCGCGTCCTCGCAGAGCGCGATCGCGCCGGCCGGATCGCCGGCCACCAGGGCAGCCTCGGCCAGGCCCCATTGGGCCGATAGCACCGAATCCAGCCAGCCGGCGCGCTGCCCGCACTCGAGCGCCGGACGAAGGTGGGACTCAGCCAGGGCTCGATCGCCACGCCCGAGGGCCACATAGCCGAGCGCCCAATTGGCGATCGCCCGCGCTCGCTGCGAACCAGGGTCGCTCAGGATCTGCCCTGCCTGGGTCGTGGCGTCGTCCCAGCGGCCGTCCGCCCACGACACCAGCGCCTGGGTGGCGGCCAGGAAATGGCCACAGAACGACTCCTGGATCTCATCGGCGTACTTGAGGCCCTCGGCGAGCGGGATGTCGGCTTGCCGATAGTCGAGCGAACGCGCCGCGTAGAAGGCGGCATCCCGGTAGGCTCCCACCGCGGCCGACTCGGCGCCGTCGGATCGGGCCTGATCGGCCATCGAGCGCATCGCGGCGAGCGCCGGGTCGGGCCTCCCCTCGATGACGTCGATCACTGCGAGGAACATCTCGGCTTCCTCGACCTCGCCGGTCAGGCCGTGTGCCGCCGCAAGATCGCGCGCCTCGTGCGAATACCGCCGAGCCTGGGCGAGGTTGCGCGCATCAAGCTCGACCATGCCGAGGATCGCGAGCCCGACCACCCGCAGCTCGGCCGCCGCCGGCCCGTCCGTCTGCGCATCGAGCTCGAGCATGAGGCGGTGCAGGAGGTCGCGTTGTTCTGCCACCGGCTCGCCCTCCCGGCGCGCCACCACGGCGAGGTTGACCAGTACCTCGGCGGCGAGCAGGCCATCACCCGCCTGGAGGGCGAACTCCCGAGCACGGCGGGCAGCGTCGCTACTGACGTCGTTGCGGTCCAGGCTGCCCGCCGAATCGCTGTAGGCCATCCAGAGCCGTGCCTTCTCCGAGTCGGAGAGCGTGGCCGGCATGTTCCGGATCGCGCGCCAGTACAGCTCGAACGCCTCCCGGTGCGAGTAGACCTTGGTCGCCGCGGTCGCGGCACTGAGCGCCGCCGTGAACGCCTGGTCACGCAGCCCGGCTCGCTCGAAGTGGACCGAAGCGTGGATCTCCGTCGCGCCCGTGAGGGACGCCTCGAACTCGGCGGCGCGGGCGTGGAAGCGACGAAGGTCCCGAGCCGGCACGTCGTCATAGAGGGCATCGCGCAGCAGCTGGTGCCGGAAGTCGAACTGCCCCTGATCCACCGAGTCGAACGGATACAGGATGCCGGCCTTGACCAGCTCCTCGAGCGGCTCGTCGAGATCGGCGATCGGCCGATCCATGATCCCGGCTAGCACCTCCGGGAGGAAGCGCCGCCCGAGCACGGCCCCGGCCCGAGCGACAGCACGGGCGTCCTCGCTGAGCCGCCCGGCGTGCGCGAGGATCGCGTCCTCGATCGAGTCGGGCACGTGCGCGCCGAGGATCTCGCGGCCGTCGGTGGCGTTGCCGCCGACCGCTGCGAGCAGCTCCTCGATGTGCAACGGGATGCCGTTCGTCCGCGCATGGACCGCATCGACGACCTCGCGCGGCGCCGGGAGTCCGGTCCCCAGCAGGAGCGTCGTGACGAGCGCCGTCTGGTCCCGCGACAGCCGCTCGATCCGCACCTCCTCGGCGGCGCGCTGCGTCAGCAGGCGCGATCGCCATTCGCGGTGGATCGAGGCCGCCGGCAGTTCGTTGGCGCGATAGACGCCGATCAACAGGAGCGGCAGGTCACGGGAACCGCGGGCGAGCTCGGCGAAGACCTCGAGGGTCATCTCGTCGGCCCATTGGAGGTCCTCGAAGGCCAGCACCGTCGGCCGGTCCGTCGCCTGGAGGATCAGATCGACCACGTCGCGGACCAGGCTCCGACGCGAGCCGAGTGAATCCGGGTTCTGGGCCCGGTTCACGGCAAGGAGCCGCGGTCCCAGCGACCCGAACGACCGCTCGTCCAGCCATCGCGCCAGATCCTCGACGGCCGCCAGCACGGCGAGCTCGTCGTTGGGGCTCAACTCGCCCTTGCTGATCCGGAATCCGGCGGCGGCGGACGCCCTAAGGATCGCCTCGAGGAACCGCGACTTGCCCACGCCTGCCTCGCCTGCGATGAGCAAGGCGTGACCGCGCCCCGCGGCGACTTCGGCGATGCGTCGGTCACCGAGCGCCAGGAGGTCGTCGCGACCGACCAGGAGCGGAGAGACGTGGGGGCCAACGGACGGCATGCGCCGCAGTGTACGAGCCTCCGGCAACCCCGCATCAGTCGAACGACCGATAGGGTCTGTCGGTCGGATGACCGATGTGGCGTGCAGTGGCTGGCTTTACGTTCGACATCAGGCGGCCCGAATCGGAGGACGCGCCATCTCCACCGAAAGGGAGCGATGAAGATGAACCGGAGCCCTCGGATCGCGATCGCCGTCATGGTCACCCTGCTCGCCGTTGTCGTGCGGCCGGCCGCACCCGCGGCGGCTGCCGTCGTCAGCGCGACGCTCACGTCGTCGGTCGGCAACGGGCTCGACGGCTTCGGCCGCTCGGTCGCGACCTCCGGGGACATCGTCGTCGCCGGCGCGCCGCATCACGACGCGGGCGACGATGTGAACTCCGACGAGGGCGCCGCCTTCGTCTATCAGCGCGGTCCGGCCGGCTGGTCCAGTGGCACGGAGCTCGCCATGCTCACGGCGTCGGATGCGGAGCCAGGCGATCAGCTGGGATGGGCGGTCGCCATCTCGGGCGACGTGATCGCGGTCTCGGCCATCCGGGCCAACGGTGGCGCGGGTGCCGTCTACGTCTTCGTGAAACCGGCCGGCGGCTGGACGTCCATGACGGAAACGGCCTACCTCCGGGGCTCCACCGGCGATTTCCTCGATCTCGGCTGGTCCCTCGCCATGTCCGGTGACATGGTCGTCGCCGGCGCGCCCAGCTACGACGCGGGCGCCAAGGACGATGCCGGCGCCATCCTCATCTTCGAGAAGCCCGCTGCGGGCTGGGGACCGCGTTCGGCGGGGGACGTGACCGAAACCCGGTTCATCACGCTGCCGACGCCCCAGACCCACGGGCAGCTCGGGCTCGCGGTGGCGGCATCCGGCCCGACGGTCGTGGTGGGTTCGCCCGGGGAGGGTCCGTTCACGGGCGCTGCGTATGTCTTCCAGGCCGACCTCACCATCGGCTGGTCGACGATCACGTTGCTGGCTCGGCTGAGCGCGTCGGACGGTGATTCGAACGACGCCTTCGGAACGGCCGTGTCGGTCAAGGGACGCCTGGTGGCGGTCGGGGCCCCGTGCGACGACGACCTCGACGGCACGCCGTGTGCCGGAGCCAGCGGCCAGCACAGCTTCGGCTCCGTGTACGTCTTTCGCGAGCCGTTCACCGGGTGGGTGTCGACGACCGAGCTCGGACGGCTCCATGCCGCGAGCCCGCACGCCTTCGACAACCTCGGACGTTCCGTGGCGATCACCGACGACGGGATCTTCGCCGGAGCGGCCGGTTCGCCGACGGGCTCGAGTTTCAGCGGGAGTGTCTATCGCTTCGTCCAACCGTCCGCGGGCTGGGCGGACGCCACGGAAGCGGACCTCGAAACCCAGCCGAACGACCGGTTCGGCCAGGCCCTGGCGGGTACCGGGCACACCCTGGCGATCGGCGACGCGAGTGGCAACCACGGTGGCCAGGTGACGGTCGAAGTGACCGAGCCCGAGCCGACGGACGAGACACCGCCGACGACCAGCATCGAGCTCACGCCCGACGCACCGGACGGATCCAACGGTTGGTACCTCGGCCCGGTCTCGGTCAGTGTGTCGGCCAGCGACGCGGACGGTTCCGTGGCCCAGACACGCTGCGAGCTCGATCCGGCATCGCCGCCCACGGCCTTCGAGGACCTGCCCGACGCCGATTGCGCGATCGGGTCCGTCGACACCGACGGCGAGCACGTGCTGTACGCGGCGAGCGTCGACGTCGCGGGCAACGCCGAGAGCACGCTGGTCGGCTCGACGTTCGGGATCGACCAGACGGGTCCGACCTTCCGTCCGACCCTCAACGCCAGCTCGGTGGTCCTCGGCCAAGCCGGCGTCAGCGCGGCAGCCGGTGCCCTCGACGCCACGTCCGGCGTTGCCAGTGCGAGTTGCGACCAGGTCGACACGACCACCGCCGGCGTCCGGACGCTGCAGTGCGGCGCGACCGACGAGGCGGGCAACCTGGCTTCGGCGTCGATCGACTACCTGGTCGAATACCGGATGCTCGGCTTCCTCCAGCCCGCGCCCGGCTCGAAGGTGGTTGCCGGCCAGGCAGTGCCGCTCAAGATCGCCCTCGCCGACGCGGCGGGACTCCGCATCCCCGACGCCGAAGCGGCGGCACTTGCCGCCGCGTGCCGCGTCACGTTCACCGCGACCGGCGCCCAGTCCCAGACGGCCCAATGCGTGGGGTATGACCCGACGAAGGACCAGTTTGTCATCACTTGGAAACTCGCCAAGAAGCCGCTCGGGTCGGCGACGATCCGGGTGAGCGTGTCCTATCCGGGCACGTCCAGCGCAACGGTGATGACGAGGCAGGTCACGATCGTGGCGAAGTAGGCTTCCGACAGCGCGGCCCACGCAGGCGCGCCTCACGCGCGGCCGTGGTCAGGCGAACGTGATGACCTGGCGGATCGAGGCTCCGCGGCGCATCGTCGCGAAGGCGTCTTCGACGTCGTCGAGGCGGATGCGCCGGTCGATCAGCCGTTCCACCGGCAAGCGGCCGTCGAGCGTCCAGCCGGCGTAGCGCGGGAAGTCGATGGCGGGCTCCGCGAACCCGTAGTTCGAGCCGAGGATGCGGCGCGAGCCATCGACCAACGGATAGACGTCGAAGCCGGCCCGCTCGCCGAGCGGGGTCATGCCGACCAGCACCGCGGTCCCGCCGACCGGCAGGGCGGCGATCGACGCTTCCACCGTGTCAGGGCGGCCGATCGCCTCGAACACGAAGTCGGGCCCACCGTCGGTGCGATCCCGCAGGGCGGCGGCCGTGGCGCGGGCGTCATCACCGGCGAGGATCGTGTCCGTGGCCCCGACCGCGCGGGCGATGTCCAGCTTCGATGCCACGCGATCGACGGCCACGATCCGCTCGGCCCCCGCGACGACGGCACCCATGACGCACGACAGCCCCACGCCGCCGAGCCCGACGACCGCGACCGACGACCCGGCCGGGACCGCGGCGGTCTTGAGCACCGCCCCGACACCGGTCGTGACGCAACAGCCGATGAGGGCGGCGACCGCCGGGTCGGTGCCGGGCGGCACGGCGATCGCGGCAGCGGCGGGCACGACGACGGCTTCGGACATCGTCGCGATCGCGCAGTACGCGCGGACGGGCTCGCCGTCGAGCCTGGCGATGCCGCCCGCGGGGCCGCCCGTGGGGCCGATGGTCCGGAACGGACGGGTCCCGTCCAGGAGGGCGTGCCGGTACGACGGGGAGTCGGCGCAGGCCCAGGTCTGGCCGCGACGGCAGACCCGACAGACGCCGCACGGGATGAGCCACGACAGCGCGACAAGCTCCCCGATACGTGGCGTCGTCACGCCGGGGCCGACCGCCTCGACCCGACCCGCGCCCTCGTGGCCCATGACGATCGGCGTCGGTCGGTCCCACTCGCCGTCGCGCACGTGCAGGTCCGAGTGGCACACGCCCGAGGCAAGGATGCGCACGCGGACCTCGCCGCCGCGTGGCTCGATCAGGTCGAGTTCGCGCACGACCGCGGGTCGCCC
>DASSII010000069.1:0-9927 GCA_035692005.1 Candidatus Limnocylindrales bacterium
TGGACGGTCGGCTCCTGGTGGCGGTGGACGAAGTATTCCTGGAACTCCAGCCATCCGTCGTCGGTGCGGACCTCCGTGCGGACCGGTTCGTCGGCCATCGGCAGGATCGTCGGTGCGATGCCCAGCGCCGCGCCCAGACGCCGGGCGACGTCGGTCGGCCGAGCTCCGGCACGCAGCCGCTCGGTCCGCCACAGATGCGTGGCGATGTCCCGGTCACCGAGCCGGAACCAGGTCGCCGCGCCGAGCGCCTCCAGGCGGTCCATGACCGTCCACGTCTCGTCGCGCAGGCCCCAGCCGCGCTCCTCGTCGTCGAGGCCGGCCAGGGTGTAGGCCACGGTGTCGTAGTCCGGCCAGACCGCCAGGCCGTGCACCTCGAGGTCATCGCCCGTATTGACCACGACGGTCAGCTCGGTGCCGAGATGGGCGGCCATGCCCTCGGCCAGCTTCGCGCCACCGACACCGCCGGCGAGCAGGACGACGGTCATCGGGCGAGGAGCGCGGCGACCTCGCCCATGCGCTCGATCGTCTCGCGATCGTACGGGGCGGGCATGCGCACGACGACGGTCTCGAAGCCCAGGTCGCGATATGGTCGCAGGACGTCGGCCACCTCGTCGGGCGAGCCCGCAAGGGTGGCCCCGAACGAGTCGACATCGATCCCGTTGCTGTCCAGCAGCTCCGCGGTGCGCGCCCGGGCGGCCGCCGCGCTGTCGCGCAGGATGATGGGGAAGCTCACCGACTTCTCGATGGTGGTGATGTCCCGTCCGAGGTCCGCGCCATGGCCCTCCAAGGTGTCCAACGCGTCGCGGACCTCGTCGAGCGGGCCGCTCGTGTTCCAGGCGTCCGCGCGCTGGGCCACGGTTCGCAGGGTCTTGCGCCGCCCGGAGCCGCCGATGAGGATCGGCAGGTGCGACTGGATCGGTCGCGGCGCACACAGCGCGTCGTGCATCCGATAGCGCGGCCCGTCGTGATCGACCCGCTCCCCGTCGAGCAGGCGGCGCAGCAGCATGACCGACTCGTCGAGCCAGTCGAGTCGCTCGCCGGCGCTCTGCCCGAAGTCGATGCCGAAGGCGTCGTGCTCTCGCTCGAACCACGCACCGCCGATGGCCAGCATGGCGCGCCCGTCCGAGACGTGGTCGAGGGTCGTCGCGAGCTTGGCGGTCAGCCCGGGATTGCGGAACGTATTGGCGCCGACCATCAGCCCGAGCCGAACGCGGCTGGTGAGCGGTCCGAGCGCCGCCAGGAGCGACCAGCCCTCGAAGATCGGCTGCTCCCATGGGCCGAAGATCGCGAGCAGGTGGTCCCAGGTCGAGATCGAGTCCCAGCCGGCGGCCTCGGCGGCGAGCGCCGCGTCCCGGAATCCCGGCCAGTCGGTGTGCTGTGACCAGAGCTGGAGCCCGAACCGAACGGTCCCCGCGTCCGGTCGATCAGTCATCGAGATGGTCGTGGATCGCGTCGATCCGGACGTGGAAGCTGATCCGCTCCTGGGTCTCGAAGGTGGCGATCATGCGAGCCGCCGTGTCCGGGGCGGCGGCGTGGTAGCGGCGAGCCATGCCCGCGATGTCGGCCTGGGCGGTCGCCTGCTCGCGGATGACCTCGACCCGGCCGGTCAGGCCGACCCAGCGCTCGCCGTCCGCGTCGTCGATGACCGCGAGCGCGACGCGTTCGTCACGGACCAGGTTGGCCGGCCAGCGCCGACCGACCCGGCTGTTGAGCACGATCGTGTCGCCCTCGAGCCGGTACCAGGCGACGGCCTGGCGGGGGGCGCCGTCGGCGTCGGTCGTGGCGATGGCCACGAAGCGGTCGGCGCCCAGGAATGCGCGGATGTGCTCGGGCAGGACGGTCGCGCTGTCGGTCATCCCGCGATGGTACGCGGCGTCGGCCCGGGTCGCCGCCTCGGCCCCGGGACGGTTCAGTCCGACGCGAGCCGACCGGCGACCGTCGACGCGCGGCGGGGCAGCGCATGCGCGGCCGTCCCCGCGGCCCGTCGGGCGGCGTCAAGGCGGAGGGTCGCCATCGGTCGCGGGGCGGCGGGTTCCGCGGCCGGCTTGCCGAGCAGGTAGCCCTGGCCGAGATCCACCCCCAGGGCGCTGACCATGGCGAGGTCCGCACGCTTCTCGATGCCTTCGGCCAGGAGGCGGGCTCCGATGCGTCGTCCGAAGGCGACGAACGCCTCGACGAGAGCCTGCTTGGCATCATCGCGCGCGATCCCGGCGACGATGTCGCGATCGATCTTGATGACGGTCGGCCGCAGGGCGGCGATCAGCGCGAAGCTTGCATAGCCCGCACCGGCATCGTCGACGGCGAACCCGAACCCCGCCCGGCGCAGGGCCTTGACGGCGCGCTTGAGCGGCACGACGTCGGCGACCGCCTGCTGCTCGGTGCATTCGAGCGTGATCTGGCGTGGGTCGAGCCCGGCGTCACGCACCAGGCTGGCCATGGCCGATGCCTCGAATCGGTCGTCGAGCAGGCTCTCCGGGGTGATGTTGACGGCGATGCGCAGGGCGTCCTGGCCAGCCTCGCGCCGGACACGATCGCGGGCGGCGGCCTGCTCGAGGATGCTCGCGATGAGGAACGCGTCGAGCTCGACCGAGCGGTCGGTGTCGATCGCAGCGAGGATGATGGCGGTGATCGATTGCGGCAGCATCGGCATCTGCGGCCGGAACAGGCACTCGTACTCGCGCAGCTCGCCGGTCGACAGCTCGACGATCGGCTGGAACGCGACGCCGTGGAGTCGGCGCAGGCTGAAGAAGTAGTCGAGCATCTTGGTCTGCACGACCTGGGTCGTCGGGGACATGCCGATACGGTCGGCGAGGCCGGACACCTGGACGGCGGCCGACAGGGCCGTGAGGTAGCGATCCGCCTCGGGCAGCTCGGCGTCGATCGTCGTCAGGCCGAAGTCGGGCATCCCCGCCTCGCGGGCGACCTCATGCGCGGCGGCCTCGGTCACGACGCTCGCTGGACCGATGAGCACGGCTCCGGAGTCGAGCTCGAGGACGCGCGATCCGGGCGCGACCGAAGCCAGCCAGTGCACGAACCGGATGTCGCGCGACCACAGCAGTCGTTCTTCGAGCGGGCGGCGAGGGCTGGCGAACAGGCGCACGCGATGTCCCCCTGGGACGATGGCGTCGGCGCCGCCGAACGGCAGCGCCGAGCGCTCGCATCATGGCGGGTCCCACCGCGCTGGCCGCCCCGGTCGGGGGTCCCGAGGCGGGCAGTACCTTCGGCGCGCGGGGCTAGGTCAGTCGCTCACCCGCCCGGATCGGAAGGTCGAGCCGGTTCTCGGGCGGCGCCAGGGGGCAGGCCCAGCGCGGGTCGAAGGCGCACGACGGCTGCGTCGCGAAGTTGAAGTCGAGCACCAGCGCGCCGGTCGCGGCGTCGACGCCGAGATCGGCCGACTTGGCGCCGTCGACCAGATAGCGGCCCGCCCCGTACGTTTCCGTCCCGTTGGTCGCGTCGCGGAACGGGATGAACAGTCCCCCGGCGTAGCCCGCCAGCCAGAACACCGACAGCCGGCGCTCCCCATCCGGGAATGGCAGCCGGACCTGGCCGACGCGTCGGAAGGACAGGCTGTCCGAGCCGCTGTTCGGGAGCTCCATGGTCGGGGCGAGCGGATCCGGCGGGGCTGCCGGCTCGGCGATCGCGTGGAAGCGCAGCGCCGGGTCATGCTCGAAGTGGCGAGCGCGGAACGCCGCCCGTTCGGCCGCCGGCACCGGCGACTGGGGGTGCTCCCGGTACAGCCGCTCGCGTACCGCCCGCCAGTGCCCCAGCGCGACGACCGGGTCCTGCGCGGCCATCGCCCGGACCTCGGCGTACAGCGCGGCGATCCGTCGCCGCCAGTCGGCCAGGGTCAGGCGATCGGCCAGCGACCCGTCGCCCTGGATGAAGCCGGGTGGCGCCTCGGTCACCGCGATCCGCGGCGCATCGACCCGAGCGCGATCCATGCCCCGACCAGGATGAGCACCACCGGCCACAGCTCGTTCCAGCGCAGCCGCGGCAGCTCGAACCCGAGGGTCACGTCGGCGAGGAACCACAGGCCGACGACCAGGACGATGAGGCCGACCACGATCGAGCCGAAACGGCCAGGGTCGGACGCGGGTGGCCGCCAGGCGGCTGGTGGCGGCGTGGCCGGTGCCGACCAGGACGCGGGCGCCGGCGGGGCACCCCACGACGGCGGCGTCGGGGCGACCGGTGGCGTGGGCGGCACCGGCGGCGGCGGCATCGGATCCGCTTCCGTGGCGGCCGGCATCGGCGCAGCCGGGATCTCGGGCGTGGCCGGCGTGTCGTACCGGGCGGTCGCGTTGGGATCGGGCGTGGTGGGATCGGTCGGGTCGGTCATCGGTCGAACTCCCGTGAGGTCGCGGATGCGGCCCGCTCATCCTAGCCCCGGCATACTAGGCTCGGCATCCCGATACAGCGCCGGCGCGGCCGTTGCGGGGGCACCGAGGGAGGCGATGAGCGTGGCAACGACGGCGGACATCGGCATCTTCGGAGGGTCGGGCTTCTATTCGTTGCTCGACGACGTCCGGGAGGTCAAGGTCGACACCCCGTATGGTCCTCCATCGGATTCGCTGTTCCTGGCCGACGTCGCCGGTCGTCGCGTCGCGTTCCTGCCGCGCCACGGTCGGCGCCACACGCTGCCGCCGCACCGGATCAATTACCGCGCCAATGTCTGGGCGATGCGCTCGCTCGGCGTCAAGGCGGCGATCTCGCCGTGCGCCGCCGGATCGCTCCAGCTGGCCGTCAAGCCCGGTGATTTCGTCGTCTGCGACCAATTCGTCGATCGCACGACGGGGCGCGCGGACACCTTCTACGACGGTCCGATCGTGACCCATCTGTCGTCGGCCGACACCTACGATCCGGTCCTGCGTCAGCTGGCGATCGACACCATCCGCGACCATGGCATCGACGTCCACGAGCGCGGCACGGTCGTCGTCATCCAGGGTCCGCGCTTCTCGACCAAGAGCGAATCGAAGTGGTTCAGCGACGCCGGCTGGGAGGTCATCAACATGACCCAGTACCCGGAGGCGTGGCTGTGTCGCGAGCTCGGCATGGCGGTCGTCAACATCAGCCTCATCACCGACTACGACGCCGGGGTCCACGAGGGCACCGAGGCCGTCAACGCGACCGACGTCCTCGAAGTCTTCCAGGCGAACGCCGAGCGGATCCAGCAGGTGGTCCTCGATCTCGTCGGGCGGTTCCCGGCCGATCTCGACGCCCTGGGGGCGGCCGCGGCGCTCGGACCGACCCGCGGCGACGGCCACGCCACGGCCGCCGAAGATATCCGCCTGTTCCGGACGAGCCTGTGACGTCCGACCGGTCGTCGGCCGGCCTCCCGATCGGCATCTGCCTGCGGGCCATCCGTGCCGAACCCGGCTGGTGGCTGGAGAGCGCACGGCGGCTCGACGCGGCCGGGTTCGCGGGCCTGTGGTGCTGGGACCACTTCATGGGCCGCGGCGATCTGACCGTGCCGGTGGTCGAGTCGTGGACCACGCTGGCGATGGCCGCGGCGGGCACGTCGCGCGCTACGGTCGGGCCCTTCGTCCTGAACGTCATGAACCGCCATCCGGCGCTCGTCGCCCGGATGGCCTCCACCCTCCACATCGCGAGCGGGGGCCGGCTCGTGCTGGGCATCGGGATCGGAGGCGCGCCGAAGGAGCACGAGGCCTATGGCATGGACTTTCCGGCGGCGCCGGAGCGAGTCGCCCGACTCGAGGAGGCCGTCGCCGTCATCCGCGCGCTGTGGACCGGCGGGCCGGTCACCCGCGATTCCCCGTACTACCCGCTGCGTGCCGCCGTGGCGTTTCCGGTGCCGCATCCCGCACCGCGCATCGTGATCGGCGGTGAGACGGCCGCCGGGGCTCGACTGGCGGGTCGGATCGGCGATGGCTGGAGCACGTTCGACGACAACTTCGAGCAGCATCTGCCGCACTACCTCGAGTCCCTTGCCGCGAGCGGACGCCGGCGCCAGGACCAGACCGTGCTGGTCGGGTTCCAGGGGGACTGGCTGGCCGAGGGGTCGATCCGCGACACGCCGTGGACCGCCGCGCCGCGCGAGACCTGGGCCCGCTGGCAGGCGGCGGGCGCCGACGGCGTGATCGTGCTCGCCCGTTCGACCGACGATGTCGACGCGCTCGTGGAGTCGGTCGAGCGCTGGTAGCGACGGTTCGTGGCACCATCCCGGCGTGACCCCGAGCATGACCGCCCCGACCGACCTCCCCGTCCCGACCCCACCGACCCATGGTTGCGCCCGCTGTGGCGCGCCGGTCGGACCGGGCGTCGGGCTGTGCGAGGAGTGCAACCCGCTGGGCCTGCGCGACTCGGCCTCGTCGCAGGTCCATGGGACGGCCTTCCTTGGCGTGGTCATCGGGGTGATCCTGCTGGCGGTGCTGGCCCGCGCGGCCACGTCCGGGTTGGGGCCCTTTCCCGCGACCATCGACGCCGTGGAGGCCGCCGGCCCAGGCCTGTCGGTGACCCTGACCGTGACCAACCAGGGCGACGGAACCGGCCAGACGACCTGTCGTATCGCCCCCACGGACGACCGCAGCACGGCCCCCGGCACGTTCGTGCTGACTCCACAGCTGTCGGCGGGCGAGACCCGCACCTTCACGGCGTCCGTGACCGAGTTCGGGGCCACCCCGCTCGACCTGACCGTGAGCTGCCGGACACCGTGACCGGACCGGCCAGCGGCGTCGACGACGACCTCTCGTTCGCGCTCGCGATGGCGGCGCGGGCGGGCGAGGTGCTGATGGATCGCTACGAGCGCCTGGAGCGGATCGACTACAAGAGCGCGCGCGACGTCGTGACCGAGGCGGACCACCTGTCCGAGGAGCTCATCATCGACGCCATCCGGGCACGCGACCCGGGCGACGCGATCCTGGCCGAGGAGACGGGTGAGCACCGGACCATCACCGGCGAGGCGCCGACCTCGGGGCGTGGCCGGGTGTGGATCGTCGACCCGCTCGATGGGACCGTGAACTACGCCAACGGCATCCCGTTCTTCTGCGTCTCGATCGGGCTCATCGTCGACGGTCGACCGACGGTCGGCGTCATCCACGACCCGACGCGCAACGAGACGTTCGCGGCCACCGCCCATGGCCCAGCCCTGCTCGCCGGCTCGCTCGGGGCGCCGAGTCACGCCGTGACCGCCTCGGACAAGGAGCGGATGAGCGACTTCGTCATCTCGATGGCACTCAACGGGCGGGCGGTCGCGACCCGGGCGCGCAACGTGCGCAAGGCGATCCGGATCCCGCGCTCGATGGGCTCGGCCGCGCTGGCGCTCGCGTACGTCGCCAACGGTCGGTTCGACGCGTTCATCCAGCAGGGCGGCCTGTCGGCCTGGGATGTCGCCGCGGCGGGGCTCATCGCCGAGCGTGGTGGCGCCCGCGTCACGGCGATGGACGGCGGCCCGTGGTTCGATCTCGGGCACTCGCCCAAGTCGATCGGCATCGTGGCGGCGCCGGTCGCCCACCATCAGGCCTTGTTGGCGCTCGTTCGGTAAGGACGCACCCGCCGTGATCTGGCGGTCCGGGACGGTCAGTCCTCGTCGCGCCAGCGGTGCGGACGTCCGGCCAGCCGCGGCAGGCCCCACTCCTCGCAGAACGCTTCCCACTCCGCTCGTGGGGCCCCGTCCCAGCGCAGCTCGTCCGCCTGGCGCTGGCGGATCGGGACCCCATCGTCCGCCGTCCGAAGCCGCGCCAGATCGCGGTACAGCAGGGCCTCGCCCCAGTGCTCACGGAGCGATGCCGCGAGCGTCATCGCCCGACCGCCGACGACCCCCGGTACCTCCCACGCTGCGGCGCGTGCCGGCACCTCCTCGAGGTGCCCGTAGCGGGCGAGGACCGACGCGGCGGATTTCGCTCCCCAGCCGGGGATCCCCGGGTAGCCGTCGGACGCGTCGCCGACCACGGCCAGCCAGTCCGGGATCGATGCGGGCGCGACGCCCCACTTCGCACGCACACCGGCCTCGTCGTACGTCAGATCGCGGCGGCGGTCCCACAGGACCACGCGCTCCTTGCGCACGAGCTGCGCCATGTCCTTGTCCGGCGTGCAGATGAGGATGCGCTCGACCGCGGGCTCGTCGGCGAAGCGGACCGCGGCCGCAGCGATGGCGTCGTCGGCCTCGAATTCGACCATCGGCCACAGGACCAGCCCGAGCGCCTCGACCGCAGCCTCGGCGATCGGGAACTGGGCGAGCAGCTCCGCGGGCATCCCAGCCGACGACTTGTAGTTCGGATACAGATCGTTGCGGAACGACTCGATGACGTGGTCCGTCGCGCAACCGATGTGGGTCCCGCCCTGTTCGCGCAGGAGGTACAGCAGCTGGTCGCACAGTCCCGACACGCCGGACAGCGGGATCCCGTCGCGCCCGATGACCGGTGGGCGCGGGGCGTAGTGCGCCCGGAACAGCTCGTAGGTGGCGTCGACGAGGTGCAGCTGCATCCGGGTTCAGCGCACCCGGGTCTGCCACAGGCTGACGCCGGCGGCGCGCATCCCCTCGAGGGCCCGTTCGCCGTCACCGGCCTCGAGATCGACTGCCGCGATCGCATCGGTCAGCACCGAGGTGTCGTACCCGAGACGTCGGGCGTCGAGGGCGGTCGCGCTGACGCAGTAATCGGTCGCGAGCCCGACCGTGACCACGCGCCGGATCCCGCGATCGCGGAGCAGGCCGTCGAGTTCGGTCGGCTGTTCAGCGCCGCTGCGCGGGTCGCGCGTCGTGAAGCCGGAATAGCCGTCCTCCCCGTTCACGCCCTTGCGGACGCGCGGGGCCAGCTCCGCGATGGCGAGGTCCGGGTGGAGCTCGGCGCCCCACGACCCGGCGACGCAGTGGACGGGCCACAGGCCGCCGTCCTTGGCGAAGTGGGGGGTCGAGTCGGGATGCCAGTCCTGGGTGGCGACGACCAGCGCCGCCGCGCCTTCGGCCATGGCGATCTCGCGGTTGATGGCGGGGATCACGGCATCGCCGCCGCGGACCGACAAGCTGCCCGCCGGGTCCGCGAAGTCGTTCTGGACGTCGACGATCACGAGCGCCGTGGTCGGGTCGTACCGCTGCATCAGGGCGAGCGTAGCAGGCCTCGGCGCGGCGCCGCGGGGGAGCGGGGCCGCGGGGGAGTGGGGACGGCGGTCGGGGCCGCGGGGGAGCGGGACCGCTGGTCGCACTGCGGCGGTGGAGCCGGGCGGCGGTGGAGCGGCGACGGCGGAGCGGGGCGGAGGTGGAGCGGCGACGGCGGTTGGGGCCGCGGGGGAGCGGGGCGGTGGTGGAGCGGGGCGGCGGTGGAGCGGCGGCGGCGGATCCGGAGTCGCCGGTCGCGCCGCGGGGGGTCGGGGCCGGTGGACCGTGCAGAACGACGATCAGGGCGACCGTATCGCGTCTCGAGCGGGGTCTTGGACCTGGCGCGGCCCGATCTTGTGGCGTTTCCGCGCCCGGGACCAGCCGAATGCGCACCGGGGCCGACATTCGGCGAGTCGGTCGCGGGTCGGGTTGGATGGGATTCACATACGGTCGTCCCGGTTGACGTTCTGCCGGGATCGGGGTCGCCCCGGGCCCCCCGGGCCTCTCGGGTCCGAGAGGCCCCGGCCCGCCTCGGGCCGCGTGGTCGCGTGGCCCGGGTCAGTCGCCGGCGCCCCGGCCCCGTCCGGCCGGGCGCCGACGTGCCGGCGCACCCGGCACCCCGGCCCCGTCCGGTTGGGTGCCGGCGCACCCGGCGCACCGGCCGCCCGCCTCACCGCCGCGCAGGCCGTGGACCCCGCCGCCGACCCGGCTGACGCCTCGTAGGGAGCTAGCCGATCAGGGCGGACCGTTCGTCCGGTGGGGGCGCGGGCGCGACCGTTTCCGGCGGCACCGGGGGTTCGACATCGAGCAGGTAGCCGATGCCCTGGAAGGTCTTGATGCGGCCCGGCTCGCCTGGTTCGGCGCCGAGCTTGCGGCGC
>DASSII010000070.1:0-37238 GCA_035692005.1 Candidatus Limnocylindrales bacterium
CGACGCGCTTCCTGCTCGAGAACCTGCGGGCGGACAACTGGACCTTCTTCGGGGTCCCCACCGCGCAGCTCGTGTCGATCGTCATCATCGCCATCGGGATCGGCGGCCTGATCGTGCGTCACACGCGGCCGCACGCGGCCGATCGCCCGCCCACCCACCCGCAGGTCGCGACCTGGGGCGCGCTCGGGGCAACGTGGATGACCAAGCCGATCGACGAGCCGTGGGCGAACGTGCCGCCGCCGCTGGGCCAGGAGGCCGATGGCCCGGGCGCGACCCGGGACGTCGCAGTCGAACCGCCCGCCGACGCCGCCGCCGACCCCGCCGCCGACATGGGATCGGGCAGCGAGCCACCGCCCCGACCCCCGGGATGACCGGGTCGGCCGATCCGGCCGGGCCGGCCGACCCCGCCGACCGCGCCGCGGGGCCTGACGACGGCCTGGTCGCGGCCAGCACGACCAGGGCTCGACGCCGGCCGCCCCCGGCGCGCCTGTCGCCGGAGGCCATCGCGGCCGCTCGGGGCGGTGTCCGGGAGGGTTTGGCCTGGCTGGGCCGCGTCCCCGAGGCGCGAGCGTCGTTGCTGTACCGGGCGATCCGCCTGCTCGTCCGGTTCGCCTGTTTCGGGGTGTTCCGGTTGCACATCGCGACCTCGGGCCAGGAGCACATCCCGTCGGGTGGCTACCTGCTCGTCGCGGGCGCCCATCGGGGCTGGATGGACCCGTTCGTGGTGATGCACGCGCTGCCCGTGGAGCCCCGGGCGTGGATCCTCGGATCCGGGCCGTCGACGTTCACGGCACCGTGGCGCGAGTGGCTCGCGAAGCGCGTCGGCGGGTTGCTGCCGGTGTGGCGCGGCGGTGTCGGGATCGACCAGCACGTCGCCTCCGCCCGGGCGGTGGTCGGTAACGGGGCAGTCTTCGTGCAGATGCCGGAGGGCACCGTCAGCGGTCCACCCGGTCGCCTCGGGCCGATGCGCACCGGCTGGGCGATCATCGCATTGCGCACGGACGTGCCGATCGTGCCGTTCGCCATGGCCGGCACCGAAGAGCTGTACATCGGCCGCCGGATGGCGTCGCAGGTCCTGCCGCCGACGTCGGCGCGGGAGCTGGCGAACCTGCCGCCCGGGGCGCCCGTGCCCGAGCCCGGGTCGCGCGCCGAACTCGACCTCGCCCGGGCCATGACCGACCGTCTGGCGGCGCGTCTCGGTCCGGCCGTCGAGGCGTTGTACCCGGGCACGATGGACCCACCGGATCGTCCGCGCCGCCTGCGCGCTCGACTGACCTGGCTGCTGATGGCCCGCGGCCGGCTCGATCGCGACGCCTGACGATCCCCGCCCCGCCTGACGATCCCCCCGCCTGACGATCCCCGCCGCGCCTGAGGCCACCCGCCGTGACTGGCGGCCCACCTATACTCGGGCGCGATGCAGTACGCCGGATCCGTCCTCGACCTGGTCGGCAACACGCCGCTCGTCCGGATCACCCGGGTGGTGCGCGATCTCGGCCCGCTCGAGCGCCAGCCGCTGCTGCTGGCCAAGCTCGAGATGCTCAACCCGGGCGGTTCCGTCAAGGATCGCATCGGGCTGCCGATGATCGAGGCCGCCGAGCGGGCGGGACTGCTCAAGCCGGGCGGCACGATCATCGAACCGACCAGCGGCAACACCGGCCACGGGCTCGCCATCGCGGCGGCGCTCAAGGGCTACCGCTGCATCTTCGTCATGGCCGACAAGCAGTCGACCGAGAAGCAGTCGCTGCTGCGCGCCTACGGTGCGGAGGTCGTGCTGTGTCCGACCAACGTCGCCCCCGAATCACCGGAGAGCTACTACTCGGTGGCGGCCCGGCTGGCACGCGACATCCCCGGCGCCTTCAAGCCCGATCAGTACTGGAACCTCGAGAACCCGGCGGCGCACGAGCGAACGACCGGTCCGGAGCTGTGGGCCCAGACCGACGGCCGGATCACCCACTTCGTGGCCAGCGTCGGGACCGGCGGGACGATCTCCGGCACGGCGCACCATCTCAAGGCGCAGGACCCGCGCATCCAGGTGGTCGGGGCGGATCCCGAGGGCTCGGTCCTGTCGGGCGACACCGCCAGGCCGTACCTGACCGAGGGCGTCGGCGAGGACTTCATGCCCGGCACGTACGACCCGGCCGTGGTTGACCGCTGGGTGCGGGTGAGCGACCGAGACGCGTTCGCGATGGCCCGCCGGCTGACCCGCGAGGAGGGCATCCTGTCGGGCGGTTCCTGTGGCACGGCGATGGTCGCCGCCCGGGAGGTCGTGCGCGACCTGATGGCCACCGACGGCGGCGACGAGGCGGTCGTGGTGGTGCTCCTCCCAGACAGCGGACGGAGCTATCTCTCGAAGCTCTACAACGACGAGTGGATGCGCAACAACGGCCTGCTCTCGACCACCGGCTCGGCGACGCGGATCGAGGCGCTGTTGGCGGATCGGCACCATGCTCCGGACCGACCGGCCGTCATCGTCGCCCGCACCACCGAGCGCGTCGGCGATGCGATCGACACGCTGCAGACCTATGGCATCAGCCAGATGCCGGTGTCCGAGGAACCCGACGGCGACGAGGTCGTCGGCCTGGTCGGCTCGATCAGCGAGAAGAGCCTGCTCGATCGCGCCTATCGCGACCCGACCGTGGTCGAACGCACCGTCGGCGAGGTGATGGACGGGCCGCTGCCGCTGGTCGAGGTATCGGCCACGCTCGACGAGGCGTTCGCGCTGTTGAGTGGCACGCCGTCAGCTCTCGTGGCCGTCCGCGGCGAGCGTCCGGCGGGCGTCCTGACCAAGCTCGACCTGCTCGAGTACCTCGCCCACCGCCCCGATCCGAGCGGCTGAGCCGACCGCGGGCCTACCGCCGGGCCGGTGGTGGAGATGCGAAGATGACGCCGATGTCGACCGACGCCTCCAGCTCGCCGGCCCCGGCCATCCTGACGCCACGGTTCGAGCTCGTGTCGATGTCGCTGCGCTTCATGCAGGCGCTCCTGGCGCGCGACCTGCAGGCCGCCGAGACCGAGATCGGCGCCAGCGTGCCATCGGACTTCCCCGACCAGCTCGACGGGTTCCTGCAGTACCGAATCCCCGACCTGACCGCCGATCCCGCCGCGCAGCCGTGGCTCGGACGGGCGATCGTCCTGACCGAGGCGAGCGGGCGACAGGTCATCGGTTCGGTCGGCTTCCACAGCCCGCCGGACGAGGACGGTCGGGTCGAGATCGGCTATCGGGTGGAGCCGCAGTATCGCCGCCAGGGCGTCGCGAGCGAAGTCGTCCGGGCGATGCTCGACTGGGCCGCCCGCGAACACGGCATCGAGCGGTTCCGCGCCTCGACAGCGCCGGACAACGTCGCCTCGCAGGCCGTCCTGGCCCGGTTCGGGTTTCGCCGGGTCGGGACGCAGATGGACGACCGCGACGGGCTCGAGCTCGTCTTCGAGCTCGATGGCTGGACGGCGACGGCGCCCGGATGACGGTGCCATCATGGGCGCCATGGACCGACCCGAGGACGCGGCGCGCGAGCCGTCCTTCGACACGCTCGCCGTCCACGCGGGGGCGGAGCCGGACGAGCTGACGGGCGCGGTCGCGCCGCCCATCTATCAGACCTCGACCTTCCAGCAGGACGCGGTCGGGCGGCCGCGTCGCGGCTACGAGTACGCGCGATCGCAGAACCCGACGCGCGAGCGGCTGGAACGGGCGATCGCCGCCCTCGAAGGCGGCCGGCACGGCTTCGCGTTCGCCTCGGGCTCGGCGGCGACCGCGGCCATCGCCGAGTTCGCGGCGGCCGGTGACGAGATCGTCGTCGGCGACGACGTGTACGGCGGCACGTACCGCTATCTCGAACGCGTTCGCAAGCCGGGAGCCGGCGTGACGACCGCATTCGTCGATCTGGCGGCCGGGGTGGACGCACTGTGGGAGGCGCTCTCCGAGCGCACCAGCCTGGTGTGGTTCGAGACGCCGACGAACCCGCTGCTCAAGGTGGTCGACATCGAGGCCGTCGCCGCCACGGTGCGACGGCGCGTCGCGGAAGGCGGCCGGCGGCCGCTCATCGTGGTCGACAACACATTCGCCTCGCCGGCCATCCAGCGTCCGCTCACGCTCGGCGCCGACATCGTGTTCCACTCGGCCACCAAGTACCTCGCCGGCCACTCGGACACGATCCTCGGGGTCGCGGCCACGTCCGATGACGCCGTGGCCGAGCGGCTGCGCTTCCTGCAGAACGCGATGGGCGGCGTCCCGGGCCCGCTCGACTGCTTCCTCGTCCTGCGCGGCCTGCGCACCCTCCACCTGCGAGTCGAGCGGCATACGGCCAACGCCCGGGCGATCGCCGCCTTCCTGCGCGACCGGCCCGACGTCGCCTGGGTCAGCTACCCGGGCTCGGGCGGGATGGTGTCGTTCCTGCCCGGGGCCGTCGAGGGACGCGCGGCGGCCGATCGGGCGATCGCCGTGGCCGAGGGGCTGCGGGTGTTCACCCTGGCCGAGTCGCTGGGTGGCGTCGAATCGCTGGTCGAGATCCCGGCCGCGATGACCCACATGTCGGTGGCCGGTTCGCCGCTCGAGGTCGACCCGGCGCTCGTCCGGTTGTCGGTCGGTATCGAGGGGATCGACGATCTGCTGGCCGATCTCCGCGGAGCGCTCGATCGCGCCTGACTCGACCGCGCCTGAGCGGCGTCAGCCGCCGGCCATCGCCGGGAGCAGGACGAGGGTGTCGCGCTCGGCGACGGGGGTATCGAGCGCCTGGAGGTGACGCACGTCGGTGTCGTTCAGGAAGGCATTCACGAACCGGTTCAGATCGCCGTCCTCCGCGAGGAGCTGGGAGCCGAGCGCCGGGTGGATCTCGACAAGACCGTCGATGACCTCACGGACGGTCCCACCGGGAACCTCGACGAGCTTCGCTCCTCCGGTCGAGGCGCGAAGGGTGGGCGGGATGCGCACGGTGCTCACGCGTTGCCCTCCAGCCAGGCTTCGAACACGGACAGGCTCGGGCGCATGACCGGGGCAAGGCCCGGTCGGCCGGGTCCGGCGTCGTCCGATGCACCGGCTGGCAGGCCGAACGACCGCGCCTCGGGGGTCTTGAGCCCGTTCCCGGTCAGCAACGCCACGACCTCGTCCTGGGGGCCGATGATCCCACGGCGGCGCGCCGCCGCGACCGCCGCCAGGGTCACCCCGCCGGCCGTCTCCGGATAGATCCCTTCGGATCGCGCGACAGCGCGGATGGCGCTGGCCGTCGTCGCGTCATCGATGGCCTCGATCGACCCGCCGCTGGTCATGGCCAGCTCGACGGCGTACCCGCCGTCGGCTGGATTGCCGATCGCCAGCGAGCGGACGATCGTGTCCGGCGAGCGCACCGGCTCGATGACGTCGGTGCCCCGCTCGAACGCGGTCGCGACCGGGGCGCAGCCGGCCGCCTGGCCGCCGACGAAGCGGATCGGGCGGCGCTCGATCAGGCCCAGCTCGGCGAGCTCCTCGAACCCGCGGGCGATGCGGGTGAACATCGCGCCGCTGGCGACCGGGCCGACGATGACATCGGGTGCGCGCCAGCCGAGCCCCTCGGCGATCTCGTAGGCGAGCGTCTTGGAGCCCTCCGCGTAGAACGGGCGGAGGTTGATGTTGACGAACCCCCAGCCGGTCTCGTCGGCGATCTGGAGGCACAGCCGGTTGACGTCGTCGTAGGTGCCCTCGATCGGGACGACGGTGGCGCCGTAGGCCAGCGCGTGATCGATCTTGGCCGGCTCGAGGTCGCTCGGGATGAACACGTAGGCCGGCAGGCCGACGGCCGCCGCTGCCGCGGCGGTCGCTCCGGCGAGGTTGCCCGTCGAGGCGCAGGCGAGCGCCGGAAGGCCGAAGGCGACGGCCTGTGCGGCCGCGATCGCCACCGCCCGATCCTTGAACGACAGCGAGGGATTGCGCGTGTCGTCCTTGAGCCACAGTCGCTCGACGCCGAGCTGCGGCGCGAGACGCTCGGCGCGCTGGAGCGGGGTCGATCCGACCGCCAGGGAGCGGACCGGCGCTGCCTCGACCGGGAGGAGCTCCAGGTAGCGCCAGATGCCCGGCGCCCGACGGGCGATGGACTCCCGGGTGAACGTCCGCCCGACGATCGCGAGATCGTAGGTGACCTCGAGCGGGCCGAAGCAGGCCGGACAGACGTACGCGACGGCGAGCGGTTGGGCCAGGCCGCAGTTCCGACAGGCCATGCCGGTGATCCGGCCGTCATGACCGGAAGCGGTCGGCGTGCGGGGATCGTCGGCAGGGCCGGTCGCGGTCGGCAGGGCAAGGGTCTCGGCAGTCATGTGGTCTCCGTGGCGCGGGCGGGACGATCGGCGCGCGGCGTGGGGGACCGGACTCGTGCGGGACGACCCTTGACGCTTCGAGGGGGCTCCGAAGAGATCCCTTATCTCGCAGGAGGACCTGCCCGGAGTTGGCACCTTGCCGGCGTCGCGCCGGTAGGTTGTCGTGGCTTCAACGGGCCGGTCCCTCTGCCACTCTTGATAAGCGCTCTTCAGTTGTGGCCCGATGCTACGGGCGCCCGTCGGGGTTCGTCAAGCCGAGCGCCGCTGGCGCGGGCCGGGGGCGCTCGGGCGGTGCGTCGTGCGGCGACGCACCGGAATCGTGTCGCCGCTGCAACGAAACCCCGCCCGCAGATGCCACACGGACCGATGGCGACGGGTACACTCTCCGCCAACGCGACTGTGGAAGCCGACTCCCGCTCGGACCCGCTGTGGTCCGACGGCACGCGCGGCCGGTCGATCCGTGATGATCGCCCGCGCCGAGGAGTCCGACCGATGGCCACCACCCATCCCGCTCGTCCCGACCATCCGCCGACAGCCGGTGGCCGCCGAGCGCGGCCGCCGCTCGGTCGACACGTCCGCGCCAACCTGTCATCGGCCGAGCTGGTCGAGGACGCCATCCGCGCCGATGAGGGGCTGATCGCGGCGGATGGCCCGATCGTCGTCCGGACCGGCACGCACACGGGCCGCTCCCCGCAGGACAAGTTCATCGTCGACGAACCGACGAGCCGCGGCAAGATCTGGTGGGGCGCCGTCAATCGCCCGATCGCGGAGGCGGACTACGACCGCCTCCGTGCCCGCCTGGTGGCGTACTGCGCCGAGAAGGACCTGTACAGCCAGGACATGCTCATCGGTGCGGATCCCGTTCATCAGCGTCGATTGCGGGTCACCACCGAGTCCGCCTGGGCCAGCATGTTCGCCCGCAACCTGTTCCGCCGCCCGTCCAGCACGGAGCTCGAGGGCTTCGAGCCGAACTTCACGATCATCTGCGTGCCGTCGTTCCAGGCCGACCCGGCCACCGAGGGGACGCGCACCGGCACGGCCATCCTGCTCCACCTCCAGCGCATGGAGGTCATCATCGTCGGCACCGAGTACGCCGGCGAGATCAAGAAGAGCGCGTTCACGGTGATGAACTACCTCATGCCGGACGAAGGCGTGCTGCCGATGCACAGCTCGGTCAATGTCGGGTCGGGTGGCGACTCGGCCGTGTTCTTCGGTCTGTCCGGAACGGGCAAGACCACCCTGTCGGCCGATCCCGAGCGGAGCCTCATCGGGGACGACGAGCACGGCTGGGGACCGATCGGCCTGTTCAACTTCGAGGGTGGCTGCTACGCCAAGACTATCCGCCTGTCACCGATGTACGAGCCGGACATCTTCCAGACGACGCGGCGCTTCGGCACCGTGCTCGAGAACGTCGATGTGGATCCGGTCTCGCGCGCGCTCGATCTCGACTCGGAGCGCTTCACCGAGAACACCCGGGGTGCGTATCCGCTCGAGTTCATCGGCAACGCGGACCCGACCGGCATGACCGGCCATCCGCGCACGGTCATCCTCCTGACCGCGGACGCATTCGGGGTCCTGCCGCCGATCGCCCGGCTGACCCATGCGCAGGCCGCCTACCACTTCATCAGCGGCTACACCGCCAAGCTGGCCGGCACGGAGGTCGGCGTCAAGGAGCCGTCGGCCACCTTCTCGGCGTGCTTCGGAGCGCCGTTCATGCCCCGTCACCCCGGGGAGTACGCATCGATGCTGACCGAGCGCCTGGCTACCCACCAGGCGCAGGTGTGGCTCGTCAATACGGGCTGGACGGGCGGGCCCTACGGCACCGGCGAGCGGATGAACATCGCCCACACCCGCTCGATGGTGCGGGCCGCGCTCGACGGACGGCTGGCCCAGGTCCCGACGCGGACGGACCCAGTCTTCGGGGTCGAGGTCCCGCTGAGCTGCCCCGACGTGCCGGCATCGTTCCTCGACCCGCGCTCGACGTGGGCCGATCCGGACGCCTACGACCGACAGGCGGCGCGGCTGGCCGGGATGTTCGTCGACAACTTCGCGGACTACGCGGATGGGGCCACGGGCGACGTGCGCGGCGCCGGTCCGTCGATCGCGGGCTGAAGCCGCGTCAGCGGCGGACGAGTCGGCGGTCGGTCGGGTCGAGCGCGAAGCCGGCGATCCCGAGGCCGAGCATCGCCAGCGAGCCGAGGATGACGATGGCCGGCAGGACGACCACGACCGCGATGGCGATCAGCTCGGCGATCATGCCAGCGATCCCCCTGTCGGTGCGCCGAAGTCGGCCGACACGTGGCGCCAGCCCAGGGCGATGACGACGATCCCCAGCGCCAGCGGCGCCAGCATCAATCCGAACGGGATGGCGAGGATGACGAGGAGGATCCCGAGGGAGGTCGCGAAGGCGGACACTGGCTGGTCTCCGTGGGTGGTCTGGTCAGGCCTGGCGTCGGCCCGCGACGTCGAGGACGCCGCCGACCGCGATCGCGATGAGGCCCACCGCTGCGACGACGATGTTGCCGGCGGCGAAGAGGCCGAGGATCGCGATGAGGGCGCCAAGGAAGACGAGGACGAGGACTGGAAGGCTGGTGGACATCGGGGGCTCCGGTTTGACGTGATCAGGTCATCAGCGTGGGGCCATCGCCGTCCAGCCACCATCGTCGCGCGTCCAGCGCCGCCGACCACGAATGACGACCCGACGGCGACACGGCCCTAGACTTACCGGCGACAACGCCGACCCGGAAGGAGCGATGGCAACCCATGGCCCGCAACAAGGTGACCGTCATCGGTGCCGGCAACGTCGGTGCGACGACCGCGCAGCGCATCGCCGAGGCCGGCTTGGCCGATGTCGTGCTCGTCGACATCGTCGAGGGCCTGCCCCAGGGCAAAGGTCTCGACCTGGCCGAGGCGGCGCCCGTCGTCGGGCACGACGCCCGCGTCACCGGCACCAACGACTACGCGCAGACAGCAGGCAGCGACATCATCGTCGTCACGTCCGGCCTGGCGCGCCAGCCGGGGATGAGTCGCGACGACCTGCTGGTCAAGAACGCCGGGATCGTCCGCTCCGTGGTCGCGAGCGCCGCGCCCCACTCCCCGGCCGCCATCCTCATCGTCGTCACCAATCCCCTCGACGCGATGTGCCATGTCGCGATGGAGGCATCGGGCTTCCCGCGCGAGCGGGTCCTCGGGATGGCGGGCGTCCTGGACAGCGCCCGCTTCCGCAGCTTCATCGCGGCCGAGCTGGGGGTCAGCGTGGAGGACACCCATGCCTTCGTCCTCGGCGGTCACGGTGACACGATGGTGCCACTGTCGCGCTACTCGACCGTCGCGGGCGTACCGATCACGGAGCTGCTACCCGCCGACCGGGTGCGCGCCATCGAGGAGCGAACGGCCAACGGTGGGGCCGAGGTCGTCGCCCTGCTCAAGACCGGCTCCGCCTTCTACGCGCCGGCCGCCGGCGTTTTCGAGATGGTCGAAGCGATCCTGCTCGACCGCAAGCGAGTGCTCCCCTGCGCCGTCCGCCTGGCCGGCGAGTTCGGGGTCGATGGCCTGTTCGTCGGAGTGCCGATCGTCCTCGGCGCCGGCGGGATGGAACGCGTCTTCGAGATCGAGCTGTCGGCCGGCGAACGGGCGGCGTTCGAGCGGTCCGCGGCGGCCGTGCGCGAGCTCGTCGAGGTGCTGGCGCAGTAGGGACGAGGTTTCTCCGTTGCGAGCGCGCAACGCCGCGTGGCCTCGCACCCGCCTCCGGGTTTGACCGGAACGCGGTCGGCGTCGTAGGGTCGCGAGACATTCCGTCGAGGCCCCCGAGGCTGCCCTGCCCTCGGCCCCACGACATGCGATCGGCTGCCTGAATGGGAGGCTCAGGCTCCGCCGGATCCCTGGTCGGACCCGCCCATCGGCGTAAGCCCGACCCCGCCGCTCGTGCACCACTCCCCACTGCACCGGAGGCAATACCTGTTGAAGACCAAGCGATGGCTCGCGGCCCTGACCGCCGCGACGCTCGTCATGTCCCTCGCCGGCAGCGCGACCGCGGCCGGACCGAAGGGCGGAGCCGCGAACGTGGCACCGAAATCCGACAATCTCCCGGACGCCCGGGCCGAGAAGCAGTCCGCGCTGAAGCAGACCGGGCTTGAGAAGGTCCTGACCGGCGACGCCAAGGCCGTCGGCAAGAACAAGGTCGTGAAGGTCGCCAAGGGCCAGTACGTCGAGCTCGCGCGCGAGGGTGAGGACTCCATCCTCACGATCCTGGCCGAGTTCGGAACTGGCCGGGCCACCCATCACGGCGGCCATGCGGGCACCGACGGCCCGCTCCGTGATCAGATCCCGCAGCCGGACCGTTCGGTCGACAACACGACCATCTGGGAGCCCAGCTTCAGCGAGTCCTACTACGAGGACCTGCTGTTCAGCGAGGCCCCCGGCGCCGTCTCGATGCGCAACTTCTATATCGAGCAGTCCTCGAACCGGTACGCGGTCAACGGCGACGTCTCGCCGTGGGTCCAGGTGCCGAACAACGAGGCCAGCTATGGCGCGAACTACTGCGGTGACATCGTCTGCCAGGACACCTGGCGGTTCATCAACGACGCTGCCGACGCATTCGCGTCGACGTTTGCCGACACCGCGGCGCTCAACGCCTATCTGAAGCAGTACGACGTCTGGGATCGGTTCGATCTCGACGGTGACGGCAACTTCGATGAGCCGGACGGCTACATCGACCACTTCCAGGCGGTCCACGCCGGTGAAGGCGAGGAGACCGGCGGCGGTGCCCAGGGCACCGACGCGATCTGGAGCCACCGCTGGGCGGCGTACCAGGGCCTGAACGGGCCTGACGGCCCCGGCTCCGATGTGATCACCCCGATCGGCGGACTGCGCATCGGCAACTCCGACTACTGGATCCGTGACTACACGGTCGAGCCGGAGAACGGTGGCGTCGGCGTGTTCGCGCACGAGTTCGGCCACGACCTCGGTCTGCCCGACCTGTACGACACCAGCGGCAACACCGGCGGCGCCGAGAACTCGACCGGTTTCTGGACGCTGTACAGCTCCGGCTCGTACGGCAGCAGCGGCCGACCCGAGGACGGCATCGGCACCGAGCCCGTCCACATGGGCAACTACGAGAAGTTCCAGCTCGGCTGGCTGAACTACGAGGTCGCCTTCGCCGGCGCCCCGTCGTCCCATCGCATGGGTCCGGCCGAAGCCAACACCAAGCAGGCCCAGGGCGTGTTCGTCGTCCTGCCCGATCGCCAGGTCCCGCTGGATCTCGGCGCTCCGTGCGACACGTGCGGCACGAGCTACTTCTACAGCGGCTCGGGCGACGACCTCGACAACACCATGACCCGGTCGGTGTCCGGCGGCGGCGCTCTCACGGCGAAGGTCCGCTACGACATCGAGCCCGACTTCGATTACGCCTTCCTCGAGGCGTCGACCGACGGCGGGACGACCTGGCAGTCCATCGCCACGAACCTGTCCGAGCCGGCAAGCACCGACCAGAGCGGTATCAACGCCTCCGGCACGGGTTGGTCCGGCGACAGCGGCCACGCCTGGGTCGACCTCAACGGTGCGACGCTGCCGGCGGGCACCAACATGATCCGCTTCGCCTATCGGACCGACGGCGGCCTGGCACTGCCCGGCTTCCAGGTCGACAACATCGCCATCAACGGCACCATGGTCGGGACCGCCGAGACCGACGAAGGCTGGACCTTCGACGGATTCCGCATCACCACCGGTGACGAGATCCAGCTGTTCTTCAACGCGTACATCCTCGCCAACCGTCAGTACATCGGCTTCGACAAGAGCCTGCAGACGGGTCCGTACAACTTCGGGTACCTCGACACGAAGCCGAACTGGGTGGAGCACTTCCCGTACCAGGACGGCCTCCTCGTCGAGTACTGGAACACGCAGTACACCGACAACAACGTCGGTGACCATCCGGGCGAAGGCCTGGTCCTGCCGGTCGACGCGCATCCGGCGTTCACCCACTGGGCCGACGGGACGCTGATGCGTCCTCGCAACCTGGCCGGTGACGCCACGTTCGGCCTCGATCCGGTGCCGGCCATCACGCTGCACAACAACGGCGTGGCGACCACTATCCCGGCGCAGAAGGCCGTGCCGGTCTTCAGCGACGCGAACAACCCGTGGACGAACTGCGACCAGCATGCGTGCACCGGCGCGCACGCGGGCCGCTACCAGCCCGGCTGGTACAGCGTCAACATCCCGAACACGGGGACCAAGGTCCGCGTGAAGAGCGTCAGCAGCACGGGCTTCATGCAGATCGACGTCAACAAGTAGTCGCCGGGGCGCTCCCGCGCCCCAGCCACACCGAAGGCCCGCCGGTCCCCGGCGGGCCTTCGGCTTGTCCGCTATGGTCCCCCGATGGGCCGCATCCTCGCGCTGGTGGTGCTCATCTGGGGGCTGCTGTCGTGCCAGCCGGACGGCATCGTGCCGGGCTCGCCGTCCGTCCCGACGTTGCCGCCACCACGGACGCCGGCGCCCGGCCTGCCATCTCCCACGATCGAGATACCGCCGCCTATCTGACGGCTGCCGCCCCCGGTCCGCGCGCCCGGTCGGACGTCCCGCTAGACGACGACCGCGAGGCTGCCGCTCGGCTGTTCGAGGCGCGCCGCCCGTTCCCGCGAGCGAGCCACCGCCTGAGCGATGGCCACACGGTAGGTCGCGTCGGTCTCGGGCAATGGCAGCTCGTCCAGCTCACGCACCAGGACGTCGCACAACCGACGGTACTGGCGGATCACCTGCGAGCGGCTCCCCACCCGGCCATGGACGGCGATCAGGACCTCGTGGGCTTCCTCGCGCATCGGATCCCGGGCGATGAGTCGCTCGGCGGCCAGGCGAGCGGCGTCGATGTCGCCGCGGTCGAGGCTCTGCCGGGCGTGCGTCGCCAGGGCATCCTCGTATCGATCCGACAGCCGCTCCCGCTCGGACGCGAAGCAATCGTGGCCCAGCCCCTCGGCCAGGTCGCCACCGTACAGCTCGAAGGCGAGCCCCGCGTCGCACGTCGGGTCATCGGTGCACGCCTCGAACCGGTCGACGTCGATCGAACGGATGGCCTCGCGCCGCAGGCCCAGCGTCTCGGCGTCGCCCTCGAGGACGGCGTCGACCTCGAGCCCGGCAGCGGCCAGAGCGGTGCGCAGCTGGTACAGCGCCTGGCGAAGCGGCCCGGTCGCGGCCAACAGCGTCTCAGGCCACAGGTCCGTGGCGATGGCCTCGCGTGTCCGCGGCCGCCGGGTGAGCGCCAGCAGGGTGAACAGGGCCTGCGCGTGGCGGCCCGTGATGCGAAGTTCCCGTCCGTCCACGGTCGACGCCGCGAACCGGCCCAGGAGCGTGACGTCAAGCAGGGACGCGATCGCCGTAGCCATGGACCGACCCCCATCGGATGCAGCCTGGACGTCCGGCCATCCCCCCGTGGGCCGGACGCCAGTGCCTCGATCGGCGGACCCCCAGACCCACCGACGTTCTCCCCCCGCGATCACGACCGCCGCGCCCCCCAGGCGCGAACTATCGGACTGGTCCATCGTGTCGCGTAGCGCACAGTGCGGGCACCAGCGACGTGACAGGTCAGGTGTCGGCCAGCCGACACCTTCGGCCGGTACACTGCGACGACCGTGCCGATCGCCGCCGTCGTGCTCGACTTCGACCCCCTGCTCCACCTCGGCGACGCCGTGTCGGTGCGCTGGCAGACGGTGGCGCTCGCCGTGGCGGTGCTGGTCGTCCTGTCGGCTGCGGGAGTGGCGGCACGACGGCTGCGGCTGCGCGCGGACGACCTCCTGTACCTCGCCATCGGAGCGGTCCCCGGCGCCGTCGCGGGTGGGCGGCTCGGGTACGCCCTGCTCGCCCCCGATGCGTTCGCAGCCGGCCCGTTGTCCCTGTTCGATCCCGCGGTCGGCGGGCTCGAGCTCGGTCTCGGCGTGGTCGGTGGTGTCGCCAGCGCCGCCCTCGTGGTCGATGTCCTGGGCGCGCCGGTCGGGCGCTGGGCCCACGCGATGGCCGTGCCGCTCCTGGCGCTGCTCGTCGTCGGCAAGGTGACGATGGTCGTCGGCGGCGTGGGCCAGGGCTTGCCCACCGACGTGGCCTGGGCGACGGCCTATGTCGGTCCCGGGCCGTGGGGCTCGCTCGCGCCCGACGTGCCGTCGCATCCGTCCCAGCTGTACGAGGCCGCCGGCACACTGGTCGTCGCCGTGATCGTGCTCGTCGCCGGCGTCACCGGAGCGTTCCGGGCGCGGGACGGGCGTCGCCTGCTCGTCGCGATCGCCGGCTGGGCGCTCGTCCGCTCGGCCGTCAGCCTGACCTGGCGGGACGGCGCCGTCCTCGGCCCGCTGCCGGTCGGGGGCGTCCTGGCCCTCGCCATCGCCGCCGGGGCGATGGTCGGCCTCGCGCTCCTGGCGATCTGGCTGCCGCGGCGGCGGGCCGCCCGGTCCGAGGCCGGGATCCCGGCCTGGCCCGACCCCGACGTGCGACCGCCGTTCTGAGCGGGTCGGTCGCGCCGGCGAAAGCCCGGAAGGGGGTATCGTGGCGATGACAGCCCTGCGGGACGGTGCCCACGGTCCCGACCGCCAGCCACGAGGACGGATCCCATGACCCAGGTCGCCGAGCCCGACATCTCCACCGCGCCCGCAGCGGGACGCGTCAGTCACTGGATCGGCGGGCGCCTCGTCGACGGCACCTCCGGTCGTCAGGGCGACGTCTACGACCCCGCGACGGGGATGCTCGCGCGCCATGTCGACTTCGCCTCGATCGACGAGGTCGGGGCTGCCGTCGCGGCCGCCCGGGCTGCATTCCCCGGCTGGCGCTCGACGTCGCTCAGCCGACGCACCGAGATCATGTTCCGCATCCGCAACCTGGTCGACGAGCGCCGCCACGAGCTGGCCGCCTTCCTGACCGCGGAACATGGCAAGGTGCCATCCGACGCGCTGGGTGAGATCGCCCGGGGCCTGGAGAACATCGAGTTCGCGACGGGCATCCCGCACCTGCTCAAGGGCGGCTTCAGCGAGCAGGCCAGCACCGGGGTCGATGTCTACCAGATCCGTCAGCCGCTCGGGGTGGTCGCCGGCATCACGCCATTCAACTTCCCGGCGATGGTCCCGATGTGGATGTTCGCGACCGCCATCGCCAGCGGCAACACGTTCATCCTCAAGCCATCAGAGAAGGATCCGTCGGCGGCCAACTTCATGGCCCAGCTGCTCAAGGACGCCGGCGTGCCCGACGGGGTGTTCAACGTGGTGCACGGCGACAAGGTCGCGGTCGATGCGCTCCTCGCCCACCCCGACATCGCGGCCATCAGCTTCGTCGGTAGCACGCCGATCGCCCGCTACATCTACGAGACGGGCACCAAAGCGGGCAAGCGCGTCCAGGCGCTCGGTGGCGCGAAGAACCACATGATCGTGCTGCCTGACGCCGATATCGAGGCGGCCGCCGATGCGGCCGTGTCGGCGGCCTACGGCTCGGCGGGCGAGCGCTGCATGGCCATCAGCGTCGTCGTCGCCGTCGGCAGCGCGGCGGATCCGCTGGTCGAGGCACTGAAGGCGCGCCTGCCGAAGATCAAGGTCGGACCCGGCACGGACCCCGACGCCCAGATGGGCCCGCTCGTCACGCGCGAGCATCGCGACAAGGTGGCGTCGTACCTCGAGTCCGGCCCGGCCCAGGGTGCGGACCTCGTCGTCGACGGTCGGGAGCACGTCCTCTACCAGGAGGGCAAGGGCTTCTTCCTCGGCGTGTCGCTGCTGGACAACGTCAACCCCGAGATGGAGTGCTACCGCAACGAGATCTTCGGCCCGGTGCTCGAGATCATCCGGGTCAAGACCTACGCCGAGGCGGTCGGGCTGGTCAACGACAACCCGTACGGCAACGGCACGTCGATCTTCACGCGCGACGGCGGCGCCGCTCGGCAGTTCCAGTTCGAGGTCGACACCGGGATGGTTGGCATCAACGTGCCGATCCCGGTCCCCGTCGCCTACTACAGCTTCGGCGGCTGGAAGGCGTCGCTGTTCGGCGACCTCCACATGTACGGCCCGGAGGGGATCCAGTTCTACACCCGCGCGAAGATCGTGACCTCGCGCTGGCCGGACCCCGGGACCTCGTCCGTCGATCTCGGCTTCCCGCGGACCCGCTGACCGCTCGCGCGTCTGTCACGCGGCTGCAATCAAGGGGCGCCTCGGGGGAGGCCCCCCTCGACGTCCCGACGCGCACGCTTGCTGGGCACCCCCGCCCAGGAGGCATGACCATGACCGATTACGAGCGCACGACGACGCGCGAGACGACCACCAGCGATCCGACCGTCCGGACCACCTACGCACCCGAGCCAGTCGTTCCGGTGACGCCGGTGGAAGGGTCACGCATCCGCACGACCGAGCGGGCGTACGCGCCGGCCGGCCCGAGCGGCCTGACGACGATCTCGCGCCTCGTCGTGTTCCTGTTCGGCGTCCTGCAGGTGGCCCTGATCCTGCGCATCATCCTGCTGCTGCTGGTCGCCAATGCCGGCAATGATGTCGTCCGGCTCATCCTCGACGTCACGAACCCGTTCGTCGAGCCGTTCCGGGGCATGTTCGCGCTCGACCGCGTCACCGCCGACCGCTCCGTGTTCGACATCGCGGCGGTGGTCGCGCTCATCGGCTGGACCCTGGTCGAGGCGCTGATCCTCGCCCTGCTGCGAGTCTTCGATCGACGGACGGTCGACGCCGTCTGATCGTCCGACCTCCCTCCTCCTCACGTTCATGGCTCGAGGACCGGCTCGGGCGGCGTACCAAGGGCGACCCGGAGCGCCGTGACGTCGGCCGGGCCGGTGCCGCAGCAGCCACCCAGCCAGCGCGCCCCCAGTCCCGTCCATGTCGCGACCGCCTCGGGCTCGAAGGACCCCGCCACATCCGCCGACACCCAGCGCCGCGTCGCCGCGTCCCAGCGGTCGCCGCCGTTGGGGTAGGCGATGAGCGCTCGATCGCTGGCGGCATGGGCCGCGGCGAGCAGATCGGCCAGGAAGCGCGGTGCCGTGCAGTTGATCCCGACGGCCACGATCCCCTCGACGTCGGTCGCGAGCGCGACCGCGTCGGCGATCGGCTCTCCGGCCGCCGTGGTCGCGCCATCGCGGCACTGGTACGACAACCAGGCGCTGGCACCGCTCGACTCGACGAGCCGCAGCAGGACCTCGGCCTCCCGGACGGTCGGGATGGTCTCGAGCGCGAGGAGGTCGGCACCGGCCTCGAGCAACGCGTCGATCCGGGGAGCGTGCACCTCGCGCAGGATGTCGGGGCCGGGGTCGTAGTCGCCCCGATACTCGGACCCGTCCGCGAGCATCGCGCCGTACGGCCCGACCGAGCCCGCGATCAGTCGCTGTCCGCCGACACCGCCGCTCGCGTCGTCGTGTGCCGCACGCGCGCGACGCGCCAGCTCCACGGAGCGACGGATCGCCTGGAGTGCGGCAGCCCGATCCAGCCCGGCCGCCTCGAACCCGGGGATCGTGGCCTGATAGCTGGCCGTCGTCGCGACGGTCGCGCCAGCCTCGAAATAGGCGCGGTGGACGTCGACGATCGCGTCCGGCTCGGTCAGCAGCAGGCGCGCCGACCAGAGTCGATCGGACAGCTCGTGGCCGCGCGCCTCGAGCTCGGTCGCGAGGCCGCCGTCGAGCACCACGACCGGCGGGTCGATGGTGCGTTCGGCGCCGGTCATCGCGCGTCGTCGGTCCGCCGCACGGCGACGATGGTCACGTCGTCGGCCGGCTCGACCGTCGCCTGGAAATCGTCGACGGCATCGCGGACCGCACCGACGACGTCCTCGGCCGAACCCGCCCGCGCCGCCTCGAGGGTGGCCAGCAGACGGTCGTCCCCGAAGCGGTCGCCCTCGAGGTTGCGGGCATCGGTCACGCCGTCCGTGTACAGGAACAGCAGGTCGCCCGGCTGCAACGTCAGGGCGGTGTCGTCCAAGGCCAGGGTCCGGAACGCGCCGAGCATGACCCCCGCGTCGCCCACGGCGCGGATGGCGCCGCCGTCGGCGGGGACCAGCAGGGGGCACTCGTGGCCCGCGTTCGCCAGCAGCACGGCGCCGGTGCGCAGCTCGAGGGTCGCCGCCAGGCCGGTGATGAACAGGGTCGAGCGGCGCTCCTCGACGAGGATGCGGTTCGTCCGCTCGAGCGCGTCGGCCGGCCCGGACGCCAGGTCGAGGGCGCCATGGATGACCGGCCGGGAGAAGGCCATGAGCAGGCCCGCGGCGATGCCCTTGCCCGTCACGTCGGCGATGACGATGCCGATCGAGCGGCCGTGGCCGCGCAGCCGGAACAGCTCATAGAAGTCGCCGCCGATCTCGCGCGCCGGCTCGTAGTGGGAGGCGAGCTCGTAGCCCGGCACGTCGGGCAGCGCGATCGACACGATCCGCCGCTGCTGCTGGCGACCGAGCGCTACATCCGCCTCGAGCGCGTCGAGCTGCCGGCTCGATGCCGCGTCGAGGAAGCGCCCGCCCTCGGCCTCGACCGAGCCCCCGACCCCCGCCTCGCCTGCGCCCACGATGTCCGCCAACGCGAGGGCCAGGGCATCGAGCGCCGCGACGACCGCGGGCGTGGTGCTGTCCGGGCCGCTGACCGCCAGGCGACCGACCAGGACGCCGTCGACGCGGACGTCCCGCTCGATGGCGGGCCCGGCGGGATCGGCGACCCCCGCCGGATCGGCGTCACCGGCCACGACGCGCCCCTCGGCATCGGCGAACCAGACGCGCAGGCCCGGGGTCGCCGACGCGAACGGTCCGAGCACCCGCGCGATGCGCTCCCGGTCGAGGCGCGACGCGGGGGCGGGCACGGGCGTCTTCGGGCCGGTCAGAACGCGGCGAGCGCGGTCGCGCGGTCGGGGTGGGTCACGAACAGGCGCGACAGACCGGTCCTGTCGAGCACCCGCTGGACGGCCGGTTGCACGCCACACAACTGGACCTCGGTCTGGGCGGAGCCGCTCGCGGCATCGAGGCCGACCGTGTGCAGCGCGTTCCAGCCGGCGTCGGCATCGGGAGCCGCCTCGCCGTGCATGATCCGGACGATGGCATGGAGCGCTACGAGTCCGGAGCTGGCCATGAAGCGCAGGTCCGTGAGATCGAGCAGGAGCTGGCGGGTGCCCTGCTCGTAGAGGTCGCGCACGGCGGCCGTCAGGCCTTCGAAGTTAGACGCGTCCAACTCCCCGTCGAGGGCCACGATGGTGATCGGGACGCGTCCCTCGGCGCGTTCGACGGTGGTCTCCAGGGCCATCTATCGCTCCTCCATCGGGCGGGGATCCAGGGTCCGCGACATGGTCAGTATGTTGCCGCCGCCGGGTCGCGGTCGATGGGCCACGGCGTCCATCGCCAGGCGGATGAGGTGGATGCCCATCCCGCCCGGTCGGCGCCGGTCGGCCGGGATCGTCAGATCCGGCTCGGGATGCGCGGTCGGATCGAACGGCGGGGCGTCGTCCTCGATGGTGATGACGACCCGGTCGCCTTCGCGCTCGACGGCGACATCGAGCCAGCCAGCGCGTCCTCGATAGCCATGCAGCACGATGTTCGTGGCCGCTTCGTCGACCGCCTGGACGACGTCGTCGACACACACCTGCGGCGCCCCGATCTCGTCGGTCACCGAGCGGGCGAGGGCGCGGACGTCGGCGACCCGGTCGAGCGCGGCCGGGATGCGCAGGCGGTGCCGGGCGGCCGGCATCAGTTGTGGCGGACGAAGTCGGCCGGGTCGCGCTTGATGAAGCGGCCGTGCCCCTTGCTGCCGGTGAACCGGCCGTCGCGCACGATGACCGAGCCGCGCGACAGGACGATGTCGCTGGCCCCCTGCACGGATCGCCCCTCGTAGCACGAGTAGTCGACATCCATGTGGTGGCTCGCGGCCGAGATGGTCCGCGTGCGGGCTGGGTCGTAGACGACGATGTCGGCGTCGGCACCGACGCTGATCGACCCCTTGCGCGGGTACATCCCGAACAGGCGCGCCGGGGCCGTCGAGATGATCTCGACCCAGCGCTCCTTCGAGATGCGGCCGCCGACGACCCCGCCGTCGTGGAGCAGGTCGACGCGATCCTCGACGCCCGGCAGGCCGTTGGGGATCTTGCGGAAGTCGCCCTGGCCGAGGTCCTTCTGGCCGTGGAAGTCGAACGGGCAGTGATCGGTCGCGACGAGCTGCAGGTCGTCCTTGACGAGGCCGGTCCACAGGTCGTCCCAGTGGTCCCGGGGTCGGAGCGGCGGGGAACACACGAACTTCGCCCCCTCGAACCCGTTCCCGAGGTCGTCGAGCGACAGGAACAGGTATTGCGGGCACGTCTCGGCGAACGTCTTCGATCCGCGGTCGCGCGCCGCGCGCACCTCGGCGAGGGCCTCGCGAGCCGACAGGTGGACGATGTAGACCGGCACACCGGCCGCCTCGGCGAGGCGGATGACGCGGTTGGTCGCCTCACCCTCGAACACGGCCTTGCGGGCGAGGCCGTGACCGATCGGATCGGTCGTGCCGGCGGCGACCGTCTGCTCGGCCACCACGTCGATGGCCATGCCGTTCTCGGCGTGCATCATGATCAGGCCGCCGTTGCGGGCTGTCTGTTGCATCGCCCGGAAGATCGCCCCGTCGTCGCTGTAGAACACGCCGGGGTACGCCGTGAACAGCTTGAAGTCGGGGACACCCTCCGCCACGAGCTGGTCCATCTCGGCGAGCGTGTCGTCGTTGACGTCGCTCATGATCATGTGGAAGCCGTAGTCGGCGACGGCGTTGCCCTCTGCCTTGGCGTGCCACGTGTCGAGCCCCTCGCGCAGGGACTTGCCCTTGCTCTGGACGGCGAAGTCGACGACCGTGGTCGTCCCGCCGAACGCGGCCGCCCGGGTGCCCGTCTCGAACGTGTCCTTGGCGAACGTGCCGCCGAACGGGAGCTCCATGTGGGTGTGGACGTCGATCGCGCCCGGGATGACGTAGCGGCCGGCCGCGTCGATGGTTTCGTCGGCGGTCATGCCGGCAGCCGCCAGATCGGCGCCGATCGCGGCGATCGTCTCGCCGTCGATCAGGATGTCGGCCGCCTGCGACCCGTCCGCGCCGACGATGATGCCGTTGGTGATGAGCGTGCGCATCGATCCCTCCTGGGCGACGACAGCCGATGGTCGATCAGGACGGTGATGGTAGGGGATGCGACGCCGGTCGGGTCGGGGCTGGGGGGACTCGGAGGCGGGCGCGGGGCGGCCGCGTCCCTCGTCAGATCAGGTGAAGCCCCGCGATCACGGGTCGGAGGGTCTGGATCCAGGCGTAGGCCGTCAAGCCGCAGGCCACGATGGCGATGGCGAAGGCCACCTCGCCCTCCAGGCGGAGGCGCAGCTGGCGGCGGCGCGCGCCGCGTCCGTCGTCCCAGAAGGGATCCCGTCGTCGACCGAGTCTGGCGATCATCGTGTCCTCCGCTGCGAGTCGTCGGCGCGGCGCGACGGGATCGTGTCGCGCGGCGCCCCCCACGGTCGATGGTGGCCCATCGCCGGTACCGTTGACCAGCCTGACCTCTCGCCCAGTACTCCGGGCGGCTTCGCTGGCGTCAGGACAGGGCCGGGATGATGTCGCGCCCGTAGATCTCGAGCTGCGCCTCTTCGTCGCCGTTCATCAGGTACAGGTTGAACTGGTCCACGCCCGCATCGCGCAGGGCGCGCAACCGCTCGATGTGGTCGTCGACCGAACCGACGATCGCGAACCGATCGACGATGTCATCCGTCACGAACGCCGCGTTCGAGCTGCCGACCTCGGCGTGATGCAGGTAGTCGTAGCCTTCCCGACCGCGGATGTAGGTGGTGAGCTCCTCGGGCAGGTCCTCGCGCGGGTACTTGTTGACGAGGTCGACGACATGATTGGACACCAGCGCCGGGAACCAGCGCACCCGGTCGCGGGCGGTCGCCCGGTCGCCGACGTATGCCGCCGCCGCGGCCATGATCGATACGGCGTCGGCGTTCCGGCCCGACTCGCTGGCCGATGCGCGCACCTGGGACACGAACCAGCGGACGAGATCCGGGTTGCCGATCTGGAGCATCGCCCCATCGGCGATGCGGCCGGTCAGCTTGAGTGCCACCGGGCCATAGCCCGCGATCCAGACGGGCAGCCTGCCGCCCGGCGTCCACGGCAGCTCCAGGGTCGTGCCCTCGTACTCGATCGGCCGACCCTCCACCAGCGCGCGGATGACGTGGACCGCCTCCTCGAGGTCCTTCATCGAGGTCGGCGCCTTGCCGAGGACGCGACGGGCGGAGTCGCCCCGGCCGATGCCGAGGTCCATCCGACCACCGCTCAGCTCGTTGAGCACGGCCAGCGCGGACGCCGTGACCGACGGTTCCCGCGTGGCCGGATTGGTGACGCATGTGCCGAGTCGCAGCGTGCTCGTCGCCTCGGCCATCAGGGTCAGCAGGGGGTAGGGGTCGCGCCACAGGACATGGCTATCGAACAGCCAGCCGTAGGCGAAGCCAGCGGCCTCCGCCTGGCGCGTCAGGGCCAGGGTGCGCTCGATGGAGTGGTCCGGCTTGAGCGTGAAACCGAAACGCATCCCGGTCCTCCGCTGGACTGCAGATGAACGGGGCTCGGCTGTCCTCCTCCAGACAGCCGAGCCGGCGCGGATGATAGCGCCTTACGGACGGGTCAGGTCGGCGTATGCGTCGGGTCGACGGTCACGGAAGAACTGCCACGTGTTGCGGACCTCGGTGATCTTGTCCAGGTCGAGGTCGCGCACGATGAGCTCCTCGTCGTGTGCCGAGCCGAGCTCGCCGATGAACTGGCCACGCGGGTCGACGAAGTAGCTCTGGCCGTAGAAGTCGTCGTCGCCGATGTCGGCTTCGATGCCGACGCGATTGATCGTCCCCACGAAATAGCCGTTGGCGACGGCATGACTGACCTGCTCGATCCGCCACAGGTACTCGGACAGGCCGCGCGAGGTGGCCGACGGGATGAGCACGATCTCGGCGCCGTTGAGGCCCAGCGCGCGGGCGCCCTCCGGGAAGTGGCGGTCGTAGCAGATGTAGACGCCGACCTTGCCGACCGCGGTCTCGAACACGGGGTAGCCGAGGTTGCCCGGCCGGAAGTAGAACTTCTCCCAGAACCCCTTGACGTGCGGGATGTGGGTCTTGCGGTACTTGCCCAGATAGGTCCCGTCGGCATCGATCACGGCGGCGGTGTTGTAGTAGATGCCGGAGGCCTTCTCGTCTTCTTCGTACATCGGGGCGACCACGACCATGCCGGTCTGCCGGGCCAGGTCCTGCATCCGCTTGGTCGTCGGTCCGTCGGGGATCAGCTCGGTGTAGCTGTAGTACTGGGCGTCCTGGACCTGGCAGAAGTACGGACCGTAGAACAGTTCCTGGAACAGGATGAACTGGGCACCCTGCTCGGCGGCCTCGTGGGCGCGCTGCTCGTGCTTCTGGATCATCGATTCCTTGTCGCCGGTCCAGGAGGCCTGGACGAGCGCGCCGCGGACCACTCGGGACATCGGTCTCCCTCGATCATCTGGCTGCGTCGTGAACGTCGCGTCGGGGTCGGAGCGGAGAGCGTACACCGCGTCCGGCGGCCTCGCCCGCGGTTGCAACATGACTGTCAGGGGCGCGCCCGCTGATCCCGACATCGACGACGGCCGGGCTCGCCATGCTGGCGGGGATGACCACGTTGCCATCGCCGCTGTCCGGTCCCGTGCACGACGCCGTCGCCTCGGCGCCGGTCGCGCTGCGCCGCGGACGGACGGCGGCGCTGGCCGCCTGGCTCGCGTTGGCCGGCTTCGCGGCGATCTTCGGGATCGTTCGGGCGCGCCGCAGCCAGGCGATCGACCTGGCGGTCACCCTCAAGTTCCAGCAGCGCCGACGACCGGCGCTCGATGGGCTCATGCGCGCCGTGTCGTGGCCGGGCTTTCCGCCCCAGAGCCGCCTCATCCCGGCCGTCGTCGCCCTCGGCTGGCTGCTGTCGCGCCTCCCGCTCGAGGCCGCCTTCGCGCTCGCGGCGTGGGGCACGGCCATCGTCGCCAGCGTGGTCAAGGCGGTCATGCGCCGGCCCAGGCCGATCGCCGGGGTCGATGTCCGGGTGGCGGCGGCCCCGCTCGGCGGTTCGAGCTTCCCGAGTGGCCACACCATCACCTACGTGGGGGTGTACGGATTCCTCGCCTACCTGCTGCACACGCTCGTCCGGCCGGCCGGCTGGCGGCGCGCGACCGTCGCGCTGCTCGTGGGCATGATCGCGCTGGTCGGACCCAGCCGCATCCAGCAGGGTCATCACTGGTTCACCGACGTGAGCGCGTCCTACCTGCTCGGGCTCGCCTATCTGATCGGCCTGACCAGCCTGTATCGACGCGTGAAGGCGTGGCGGACGGGCGTGCAGCCGTGAGCGACGCACGACCCACCCGGCGCTACCGCATCGTCCGCAATCCTGCGGCCGGTTCGAAGGGCGGCATCCCGACCAACGGCGTCGGCCCACGGGAACTGGCCGACCTCGCCGCGCGCCACGGGCTGGGGTCCGACATCGTCGAGGCCGACGGCGAGGCGGCGGTCCAGACCGCCGTCCGCGACGCGATCGCCGCCGGGGTCGACGTCGTGATCGCCGCCGGTGGTGACGGGACCGCGGGGTCGGTGGCCCGTCAGCTGCTGGACGGAGCGGCGGCGCTGGCCGTGCTGCCGCTGGGCAGCGTGATGAACATCGCGCGGGCGCTCGGCATCCCGCGCGATCTCGAGGCGGCGGCCGAACTGATCCCGGACGGCGAGCTGCGGACCATCGACACCGGTGAGGCCGAGTCGGCCGACGGGCGCCGGATCCCGTTCCTCGAAGCCGGTTCGGTGGGGATGAACGCGGCCATGTTCCGGGAGGCGGCTCGCTTCGAGGAGGGCGACTGGGCCTCGATCGTGCGCACGATCTGGGTCGCGCTGCGCTATCGACCGGCGCGGATGCGCATCGAGCTCGACGACCGGCGGGTGCGGACGCGGGCCCTCATGGTGACCGCGTCCATCGGGCCGTACACCGGCGCCGGCATGACGGTCGCGCCCGAAGCGCGGCTCGACGACGGCCGGTTCGATGTCCGTGTCTTCCGCGGCTTCTCGAAGTGGGAGCTCATCCGGCACCTGGCGTCGATCGCCTTCGGCCGGCGTCGGTACGCGCCGCACGTCTCGACCTACCGCTCCGCGACCGTCCGGATCTCGAGCGCACGCCCCTTGCCGGCGCGGGCCGACGGCAAGGACCTCGGGGCGACGCCGGTGACGTTCCGCACGCGGGCCGCGTCGCTGCGGGTGATCGTCCCGCGCAGCGACGAACGGAACGCCGACGCGGCGGTCGGGCCGGCGTCGTAGGCCGGCCGCCGGTCGTCGCGCTAGCCAGCCGGCGGCGGCTCGTCCGGGGCGGGCTCGGGTCGGCGTCGGTTGTAGTACTCGGTGAACTCGCGGCAGCGACCATCGCCGTCGAAGCGGCAGACGAAGACGTTCGCGAACTCCCGATCGATCTCGCGCCGGTCCTCGTTGTAGTAGCGCGTCCGACCGTGGGCGACGTACACATCGCCGTCGACGGCGAGGACCTCGTAGTCGGCGCGCCACGACTCCGGCTCGTCGGGATCGTCGAGCCACGCCTGGATGACCGCGTTGCGACCGACGACGGCCTCGCTGAACGGGTCGAAGGCATAGCGCACGTCGGGGCTGAACAGGTCGCCGATGGCGACCGGGTCGTTGAGCCGCCAGGCATCGACATACCGCGCGAGCCAGTCGTGGAATCCGGCGCGGTCCATGTCGTCCTCCGTGGTGCGGGGTTCGACGCAACGGTAGCACCGGGCGCGAGCGCGGCGTGTGCGATCACGAGCACACGGGTCGGTCGGGGCGTTGCGTGGCGCCGCCACGGCGAGGCCGGTCCCCGCCACGCGACGAGGTGCCCTTCGTCGGCTGGATGTGCTGTAATCCGGTCTCGCGCCGGCGGGCGCCAGAGGAGGTTCCATGGGTATCGGCACGGCTCCCGGAGCGATGACGACGGACGAGATCGTCGCGCTCAATCGCGAGCACACGTTCTTCTCGTGGTCGACGCAGGGCGCCATCGACCCCATCGCCATCGATCGCGCCGAAGGCGTCTGGCTGTACACGCCGGATGGCCGCCGCATCCTGGATTTCAACAGCCAGCTGATGTCGGTCAACATCGGACATGGCGACCAGCGAGTGGTCGCCGCCATCACCGAGCAGGCCACGAAGCTGCAATTCGTGCAGCCGGCGTTCGCGACCGAGATCCGCGGCCGACTGGGCCAGAAGCTGGCCGAGATCCTGCCCGGCGACATCGACAAGGTCTTCTTCACCCTCGGTGGCGCCGAGGCGATCGAGAACGCCATCAAGCTGGCGCGACACTACACGGGCCGCCACAAGCTCCTCGCCCGCTATCGCTCGTACCACGGGGCCACGGCCGGGGCGATGACCCTGACCGGCGACCCGCGCCGGATCCCGAATGAGCCGGGCATGGTCGGGGTCGTGCGCTATCCCGATACGCACCGCTGGGGCGAGGCCGAACCCCGTCCCGTGGCGGAGAGCCTGCAGGGACTCGAGGACGTCATCCGGTACGAGGGACCGAAGACGATCGCGGCCGTCTTCCTCGAGACGATCGTCGGCACCAACGGCATCCTCATCCCGCCCGACGGGTACATCGCCGGCGTTCGCGAGATCTGCGACCGCCACGACATCCTGATGGTGTGTGACGAAGTCATGGCCGGCTTCGGGCGCACAGGACGCTGGTTTGCGGTCGACCACTGGGACGTCGTGCCGGACCTGATGACGATGGCCAAGGGGCTCACCTCGTCCTACCTGCCGCTCGGCGCGGTCGCGATGCGCCACGACATCGCCGAGTTCTTCGACACGCACATGTACTACGGCGGTCTGACCTACTCGTCGCATCCGGTGTCGCTGGCGGCGGCCCTCGCCACCATCCGGGTCTACGAGGAGGACGGCCTGATCGACAACGCCGCCCGACTCGGCGAGCGCATGCGCGAGCACCACGAGCGACTCGCCGCCAGGCACCCGTCGGTCGGAGCGCATCGGAACCTCGGCCTGTTCGGCATCCTGGACCTGGTCCGTTCGCGCGACCCGTGGACGCCACTGACCCCGTTCAACGGCACGTCTGACGAGATGCAGGCGATCGCCAAGTACCTGCGCGATCACGGCCTGTACACGATGACCCCCAACAACTCGATCCACACCAACCCGCCGCTGTGCATCACGGAGGATGAGTTGGCCCAGGGCTTCGACATCATCGACGGAGCGCTCGACATCGCCGACCAGGCGGTCACCGGGTAGCGTGGCGACGGCCGCGGTGCAGCCGGGCCGCCGCTCGGTCCGCTCGCGATCATCGGCCGGCGCACGGGCCCGGCCGGTCGTCACCCTGGCCCTGTTCGCCCTGCTCGTCATCCTGATCTGGGAAGGGGTCAAGGTCCTCGGCGGCGTCCCGTGGCGCCCGATCGGTGCGGACCCCGGCGCACCGGTCGTCTGGGATCCGCCGTTCCGCTGGGCGTTCGCCAACGACCTGAACCTGCCCCACGTCTGGAACATCCTCTACGCGCTCGGCCAGCCGTTTCGCAGTAACGCCGACGAGAGCCTCGCGGGGTACCTCCTCGGCGCGTCGCTCTACACCTGGCGGGAGGCCGGCATCGGCTTCCTGCTCGGGGCGCTGCTCGGACTGGTCCTTGCCACCATCTTCGTCCACTCGCGGCTCATGGAGCGGGCGTTCGTCCCGTATGTCATCGCCAGCCAGACGATCCCCATCATCGCCCTCGCGCCGCTCATCGTGTTCGCGCTCGGCCAGGGCGTGTTCTCGGTCGTGGTGATCGCGACCTACCTCACCTTCTTCCCGGTGACCATCGCCATGAACCGCGGCCTCCGCTCGTTCGACCCGCGATCGCTCGAGCTGATGCGGTCGTACGCGGCGTCGCCGCCCACGATCTACTGGAAGCTGCGCCTCCCGGCATCGCTGCCGTATCTGTTCACGGCCCTCAAGATCGCGGCCAGCGCGAGCATCGTGGGGGCGATCATCGGTGAGGACACGGGCGGCATCCAGGCTGGCCTCGGGCGGGTCATCACGACCTTCAACCAGTACTACATCACCGGGCCGGAGAAGCTGTGGGCGGCGATCCTGGCCGCCGCCCTGCTCGGCATCGTGTTCTTCGGCTGCATCCGGCTCGCGGAGATCGCCATCCTGGGCGGCCGCGCGGCACCGGGCAGCACATGAGCGCCGACGCCATGATCGATCGCACGTCCGAGGGCGAGGTCGAGCCGGTCGTTCGCCTGTCCGGCGTCGGCCGTGTCTTCGCCCGACGCGACGGATCGCAGATGACGGCGCTCGAGGGGATCGATCTCGACATCCGCCGCGGAGAGTTCGTGTCCCTGATCGGACCGTCGGGCTGCGGCAAGTCCACGTTGCTGCGGATCATCGGCGACCTGATCAAGCCATCGAGCGGCACGGCCATCGTCAATGGCAAGCCGGCGGAGCGTGCTCGTCGTGACCGAGACTACGGGATGGTCTTCCAGGCCCCGGTCCTGTTCGATTGGCGGACGGTCGAGGACAACGTCAAGCTGCCGCTCGAGATCCAGGGCGTCGATGCCAGGCGTCGCCAGGCGAAGGCCGCCGAGATGCTCGATCTGGTCGAGCTGGAGGACTTCATCCACCACTACCCGTGGCAGTTGTCGGGCGGGATGCAGCAGCGGGTCGCCATCGCACGGGCGCTGGCCTTCGAGCCGTCCATCCTGCTCATGGACGAGCCGTTCGGCGCGCTCGACGAGATGACCCGCGAGCGGATGAACTCGGAGGTCCAGCGCATCTGGGAGCGCACCGGGACGACCATCGTGTTCGTCACCCACTCCATCCCCGAGGCGGTGTTCATGTCGTCGCGGGTGGTGGTGATGAGTCCGCGCCCGGGCCGCATCGTCAAGGTCATCGACGTCGACCTGCCTCGCCCGCGCGACGACATCACCCGTGAGAGCGATCGCTACTTCGAGGTCGTCACCGAGGTTCGCGAGGCCCTGCGCGGACGCGACGGCGGTGCGGATGCCGACCGCGACGGCGTCGCCTCGACGCGCCGGACCGCGACCGAGGGGGCCGTGGGATGAGCGCCGATCTCGGCCTCCTGGCCGGTGGACCGGTCGGGCGTGGCGCCGGTCGACGCGGCGAGCTTGGCCGTCGGATCGGCGAGTACGCGCCGGCCGTCATCGTGTTCGTCAGCGCGATCGTCGTCTGGGAGGTCATCGTCAGCGCATTCGATCTGCGCGCGTTCATCCTGCCGCGACCGTCAGCGATCGTCAGGGCCCTGGCCGACAACTGGTCGGGCGGGCGGTTCGCGTTGCTGCCGTCGTGGCAGGCGACGATGCTCGAGGCGGTCGGCGGCCTGGCCATTGGGACGGCGGCGGCGGTGGCGACGGCGTTCCTCACCGCGCGCTGGGCGACCGCCCGGAACACGCTGATCCCGCTGGGTGTCGCGGCGGGTGCGATCCCGATCATCGCGTTCGCGCCGCTGATGAACAACTGGTTCGGGACGCTGTCGCCGCTGAGCAAGATGATGATGGCGGCGGTGCTGGTCTACTTCCCGGTGATGGTCAACGTCACCCGCGGTCTGATCGCCGCCGAGCCGGCGGCGCTCGAGTTGATGCGCTCGTACGCCGCGTCGGAGTGGACCATCCTGCGCAAGCTCCGCGTGCCCACCGCACTGCCGTTCTTCTTCACCGCGCTCAAGGTGGCCACCACGTTGAGCCTCATCGGCGCCATCGTCGGGGAGTACTTCGGTGGATCGTCGCTGGTCCTCGGCCGCATCATCGTGCAGGCTTCGAGCGCCCTGCGGTTCGATGTGACCTGGGCTGCCGTTCTGCTCGCCGCGGCCACCGGTATCGTGTTCTACTTGGCCGTCGTCATGCTCGAACGAGCGTTCATCCCGTGGCACGCCTCGCTGCGCGCCACGGAGCCATAGCGGGGATCCGACCCCGGAGCATCGGCACGCGGAGGTGCCGACACCGTCGATGGCCCTGACGGGCCCGGAGTCATGGAGGAGGAACGATGAAGCGATCCAGGACGGTCATGGTGCTGGCCGCGTCGGCCAGCATCCTGTTCGCCGCCTGCACCAGCGGTGCGGCGACGAGCAGTGCCCCGGCGTCGACGGCGCCGTCGGCCAGTGCCCCGGCGGCGAGCGAACCGGCAGCCAGCCAGCCGGCTGAACTCACGAAGGTCAGTCTCCAGCTGCAGTGGGCACCGCAGGCCCAATTCGCCGGCTACTTCGCGGCCAAGGACCAGGGCTACTTCGAGGCCGCCGGCCTCGACGTCACCATCCTCGACGGCGGTCCGACCGTGGTGCCGCAGCAGGTCGGCTCCGCGCCCGATGGCCCCGAGTTCACGATCTCCTGGGTCCCCAAGGTGCTCGAAGCACGCGAGGCCGGTTCCGATCTCGTGGACATCGCGCAGATCTTCCAGCGCTCCGGCACGCTGTCGGTGTCGTGGAAGGACTCGAACATCACCAAGCCCGCGGACTTCAAGGGCAAGAAGATCGGCGTCTGGGACTTCGGCAACGAGTTCGAGGTGACGGCCGGCGCCAAGAAGGCCGGGCTCGAGCAGGGCACCGACTACGAGAAGGTCATCCAGCCGTTCGACATGACGCTGCTGCTGAGCAAGCAGATCGACGTGGCCGAGGCGATGATCTACAACGAGTATGCCCAGGTCCTCGAGGCGACCAACCCCGAGAGCGGCCAGCTCTATCAGCCGACCGACCTCAACGTGATCAACTGGAACGACGAGGGCGTCGCGATGCTCCAGGACGCGCTGTTCGCACGGGCCGCGTGGCTGGCCGAAGCCGGTAACGAGGACGTCGCCAAGGCGTTCCTGAAGGCGTCGTTCCAGGGCTGGATCTACTGTCGGGAGAACCCGGACGACTGCATCAAGTCGACCGTCGACGCCGGTTCACAGCTGCCGGCCGGGCATCAGCGCTGGATGATGAACGAGATCAACCCGCTGATCTGGCCGTCCCCGAACGGGATCGGCATGATGGACCCGGCCCTCTGGCAGCAGACCGTTGACGTGTCCCTGGGGGCTGGCGTGATCAAGGCCGCGCCTCCCAAGGACGCGTACCGGACCGACCTCGCGGAAGCGGCGCTCGCCGAGCTGGCCGACGCCGACACGAAGGGATCGTCCTTCGTGAAGGGCACGGTCGAGGTGACGGCCGGAGGCAAGTGACCCGCGCTTGACCGGGTTGTCGCAGATCCGAACGGCCGGCTCCCACGGGAGCCGGCCGTTCGCTGTGGCGCCGGCCGGCGGGCGCGGCGCGGGCCGGCCAGCGCGGCCCGGCGCGGGATCGGGTGGGAGGCCACCCGCGGGCACGAGCCGCGATCCAGCCACGACTTCCGCTCCGACCGGACTTCCGGGGGTACCGAGCAGCTCAACGGCCGCCGCGGCTCGGCGCACCACTCGGCAGTGCGCTGTTCCACGCTCGCCAGCTTCGGCCACATGAACCGCTGAGCGAGCGACGCGCCGCCTAAGCGGTCGATAAGGACCGAAACGTATGGTGGCAGCGGAACCCCGCCCCGTGATGAGGTGCGGGATGGTCAGGCGCGTGGTTCGTCGGTCGGCCCAGGTGGCGGGCCAGCGCGAAGCCCAGGCGATCGTCGCCGCCCTCGGCGGCACCGTCCGGGCCAGCCGCCGCGCCCGACACCTGACGCTCGAGGCACTCGCGGCACGGATCGGCATCAGTCGAGCGCGGCTCGCGGAGATCGAGCGCGGCGAGGGCGGTGGGGCGCCCATCGCCACCTGGATCGCCCTCGGGATCGCCCTCGAGCGGCCGCTGGCCGTCAGCTTCTCACGCCCACTCCACGAACCGCGTGGCACGGCCGACGCCGGCCACCTCGATGTCCAGGAGCACCTGCTCCGACTGGCCCGTGCCACCGGCCGGCCCGGGACGTTCGAGCTCCCGACACGCCCGAGCGACCCTGCCCGATCGACCGATGTCGGCATCCGCGACGTCCGACATGGCGCCCGCATCCTGGCCGAGTGCTGGAACACATTCGGCGATCTCGGCGCGGCGGTCCGTGCCACCAACCGCAAGACCGCCGAGGCGGCCGCGACCTGGCCGGCGGATCGGATCGCGTCGGTCTGGGTCGTCCGCGCCAGCGCCGCGAATCGACGACTCCTGGCACGCTATCCGCACATCATCGAGGCGGCCTTCCCCGGGCCGAGTCGGGCGTGGCTGCGGGCCCTGCGCGACGGGACGTCGCCGCCATCGACAACCGGCCTGGTCTGGTACGACCCCGCGACCGACCGCCTGCTCGAGCATCGCCGCGCCCGATGACGCGTCAGCGCCCGGACCCGGCCGGGCCCGCGCGCTACGATGCCTCCGAGACCGAGCATCGGAGGCACCCGTGACCGAACGCGACGCCCCGGCCGCCGCCAGCCCGAACCCCGCGACCTTCCACGTATCGCAACATCCCGCCGTCCAGCACAAGCTCGGCGTGCTGCGGGACGAGACGACCGAGCCCAAGAAGTTCCGGGAAGTGGTTCGCGAGCTTAGCTGGCTGCTCGGCTACGAGGCCCTGCAGGACGCCAAGACCCGAGCGCTCGAGATCGCGACCCCGATGGAATCGATGGAGGCGCGCGAGCTCAGCGAACGCATCGGCCTGATCCCGATCCTGCGTGCCGGGCTCGGTATGGTCGACGCCATGCTCGAACTGATGCCGACCGCCCAGGTCTGGCACCTCGGCCTGTTCCGCGATGAGCGCACGCTCCGTCCCGTCGAGTACTACAACAAGCTGCCCGACTCGGCGACCGTCGACCTGTGCCTCATCCTCGACCCGATGCTCGCGACCGGCGGCAGCGCTACGGCCGCGATCGACGTCCTCAAGCGTTGGGGTGCGGTCCGGATCAAGCTGGTCAACCTGATCGCCGCGCCCGAGGGCGTGGCGGCGGTCCAGGCGGCCCATCCGGATGTCGAGATCCACGCGGCGGCGCTCGATCGACAGCTCAACGAGAAGGGCTACATCCTGCCCGGTCTCGGAGATGCCGGGGATCGCCAGTTCGGGACCGGCCTCGCGGGCTGATCGCCCCCCGCGACCGCGGTAGCCGGAAGCCCGCACCGACGTTGACGCGCGAGCCGGACCGCGCCGCTCAGCACTCGAACACGGACCAGCACAGCTCATTCCGCAGCCGCTGGTCATCGACGACCAGGTCGCGGATCTCCACGGGGAGTCGATCCCGTTGCCACGAGCATTCGACCCGTCCGACCGCGGCGCGGTCGGCCTCGGCAGCGGCGGCGCGCACGGCCCGGATGGCATACGCCGCTGCACCGAGCTCGTGCGCCGCGACATGCGCGACGGCCGCTGCCTGGCCGGCACCGTAGGCGGCATCCCGTGCCGGCGCCCGCAGGTCTCTCGCCGCCGCGTTCGCATGGCCGGCGGCGGCGCGAGCCTCGGTCATGGTCGCCGCACCGAGGGTCCAGGCGCGCACCCGATCGATCGCGCGGCGTGGTCGGTCGTCGTTCGGCCGCTCGCGTTCGAACAGATGCAGGACATGCTCGACACAATCGGCGGCCCACAGCGCGAGCAGATGATGGTCGCGGTCGGACAGCGTCCCGCCTCGACGAACGGTGATGAGCCGAGGGTCGCGGACCTTTGGCAGGATCATCGATCGATTCTCCCCGATCCGCTCACTGCGCCGTGAGATTCGCGACCGGCCGACGACGTCGGCGTGGCATCATCGCAGGCGTGAGCGACGCGGTGGGGGAGTACCTGGCCTCGATCGACTGGGCGGCCGCCATCGTGGTCGCGGCCGTCGCCGTCGGAGTCGGGCTCGTGCTGTTGCGGTTCCTGCTGGCGACGACGTCGGAGGTCGGCTCGATGCTGCCCGGCGCCGGTCAGGCGGCCGGCAAGGCGATCCTCGATGCGCGCGGTGAGCTGCCCATCGACAGTTGGGTGTGCGCCGTCTGCCGAAGCGTCAACACGCCCCAGGCCGAGCACTGCTATCGCGGCTGTGGCCGGCGCGAGGACCTCGCGCGTGCGCTGCCGTCCGCCACGGAGGCCGTCGCCCCTGGGCACAACGGCAGGCGCAATCTCTGACCGCCTCAGGGGCGGCGGATCGGCAGCTTCGAGCCGACCTTCGAGAACGTCAGATCGAGTTCGTAGACGATGCGCTGAAGCTGGCCGCTGGCCGGCCCCACGCGGCCCTGCGCGCGCATCCGCCAGGAACCGCGCTTCGGCCGGCCGGCGTCATCGATGACGACCTCGAGGGTGAGCTCATCGAGCTTCTCCTTCTGCAGCCGGCCGGGGATGGTGTTCGGGTGCAGGAGCAGCGCCCCGGCGATGCCGATGCGATGGTAGGTGCGGCCACCGATGTCGACCGGCCCGAGGTAGCGTAGGTCCCCGGTGGTCCTGACGGTCTTGAACGGGACATACGAATCGGCCGCGTCGAAGCCCTTGATCGATCTCCACGCGGTCGACCCGCTCTTGACATAGCCCTTGCCGTTGACGCCGCGGACCTGGACGCGGATCTTGCCGACATCCCGATAGTCGCGGCTGAAGTCATACGTGAACGACGAAGCGAAGTCCGCGCCCGAAACATCCATCGACCCGACGATCGGCAACCGATCGGCCGACGCCACGACGTCGCCCTTGAAGCCGACCCGATAGCTGAACGAGCCGCTCGTGACGCGCTTGACGAAGGCCGCCATCGCGACGCTCTCCGGCCGGGGCTTGGGCGAAGCGCTCGGCGCGACCGGGGCGCTCGTCGGGGGACGGGTCGTCGTCGTCGTCAGCGAGGCGCCACAGCCGGCCACGAGCATGGCCAGCGCGACGACGGCCAACGCCGGAGTGCGCAGCCGCGAATGCGCCACGGATCGGATCACGACGGGCCACCTCCGACAACGGCGAGTGCCACGGATGCGACGGATGGGTGAGGCGGGGCGACCGTAGCACGCCGTTCCGGGCGTTCGCACCGGGACGGACGGCCGATCGCGCGGCCGGACCATCGGCGCCACGCTGGCACGACCGTCGCGCGGTATGCTCGCCGGGTGACCGTGACCGTCGAGCGCGCGACTCCCCGGACCGGCCGGACACGCCCAAAGTCGCGGCTGCGGGCCGAGACCCCGGTCCTCGTCCGGCAGCTGCGCAACGGGATCGAGGAGAGCGTCCACCGCGGCGACATCGTCGAGGCTGACGCGGCCGGCCGGCTGATCCGTCAGCTCGGCGATCCGGAGCGCGTCGTGACGCTGCGCTCGACGGTCAAGCCGTTCGGGGTGGTGGCCCTGCTCGAGGCGGGCGGCGCCGAGGCATTCGACCTCGAGCCGGCCGAGATCGCGATCATGGCCAGCTCGCATTCGGGCGAGGACTTCCACGTCCGGACGATCCAGTCGATGTTCCGTCGGGCGGGCGTCAGCCAGTCATACCTGGCCTGCGGTAACGAGGGCATGCCGCTCGATCCGCTGACCGCGGCTCGCTTGGCGCGGGACGGCGAAAAAGCCAGTCCGATCCGCCACATGTGTTCGGGCCAGCACGCGGTCTCGCTGCTGCTGTCGCGCCTGAAGGACTGGGACCTCGAGACCTACTGGCAGCCCGACCACCCCGCCCAGATCGCCTACCGCGACGCCGTGGCGCGCGCCTACGGGACGACGGCCGACCGATTGGTCACGGCCATCGACGGCTGCGGCGTCCAGACCTATGCCTTCCCGTTGCGGGCGGTGGCCCAGGCCTACGCCATGCTGGCCGACCCGGAGGCGGTCGGTGCCAAGGATCCACGGCGCTCGCTCGTGCCGACCCTGACCCGGATCCGGGATGCGATGCTGGCCAACCCCGAGATGATCGGCGGCCGCCACGACCGGCTCGATACCTCGCTGATGAAGGCCGCCGAGGGACGACTCATCAGCAAGGCCGGGATGGAGGCGCTGCGGGCGATGGCCATCCTGCCCGGCGCCCGGATCGACACCCAACTCGATGGGGCGACCGGGCTGGCCGTCAAGATCGAGGACGGCGACGGCCACGATCGCGGCACGTGGGCGGCGTCGGTCGAGGCGCTGCGCCAGGTCGGGTTGCTGGACGCCCAGGCCCTGCGCGTCCTGGCCCGCTATCACCAGCCGACCATGCTCGATCCCCATGGCCGTGTCGGGGCTGAGGCGGTGGCCGACTTCCAGCTGGCTCCGGTCGGCGAACTGATCGGTTGACCGCGGGCGATCGATGGCCCGCCAGGCGGATCCGTATCGAACGCTCGGGCTCGACCGCGGCGCGTCCCTGGCCGAGGTCAAGCAGGCGTACCGCCGCCTCGCCAAGGCGAACCACCCCGATCGCGCGGGCGAGGCGGCCCTGCCGCGCTTCCTGGCGATCCAGGAGGCCTACGACCTGATCGCGGGACCGGACGGTGGCGGGCGGCGGGCCGGCCCTGGCTCGCCGGCATCGCCCGGCTCGGCGAGGCGGCCGTGGGACGCCGATCCCGATCGGGCCGGTGCGACCCATCGCGCCTATGGCGGGCGGACACGCCGGACGCGTCCGAATGCTGGCGCCCGGCCGGGTTCGGGGGCGAGCGGTCCCGGTGGCGGTACCGATGGGGGCGAGCGCGCCGCCGGCGGGTCGGCGTCCGGCTCGCAGTCGGGCTCCAGCCAGGACGCCGGCCCCGGCCAGGACTCGGGCCCCGACCCGCGGCGGCCGCCGAACAAGGCGACCCTCGGCTCGACGTCGTACGACGGCGCCAGCGCCGACCCGTTCGAGCCGGACTGGGCAGGCGCCTCGTGGTACGGCACCACGTCGGGGACCTACTGGACGCTGAACCCCAAGGAGTACGCCGACCCGCGCAAGCACGGGCCGGAATACCAGGCTCGGGCCCGTCGCAACCGGGCCGCTGGCCGGGCCGGACCCCCCGGGTCGCTCGACGTCGATCCCCTCGCGCCACCGCCCGCGCCCGAGGCCGGGCGGTCCTCTGGCGCGGCGTCGGGACCGGGCGCGCCGTCGGGACCGGGCGCGCCGCCGCCGTCGTCGGCAGGCCCGCCCCCGTGGCCACGTCCCACGACCCACAC
>DASSII010000071.1:0-33146 GCA_035692005.1 Candidatus Limnocylindrales bacterium
CGTGGGCGTGGCCTGCCTGACCCAACCCTGGACCGGCCAAGCGGACCTCCTGGGCGTTGCGTTCGCGCTGGCCGCCGGCATCTGTTGGGGAACGTACATCGTCCTCACCCAGCATGTCGGCGATGAAGTGGCGGGCCTCAAGTCGCTGGCCGTGTCGATGCCCGTGGCCGCCCTGGTCGCCACCGTGGTCGCCGGATCGAGCACGGTCGGTCGCCTGACGCCCGAGCTGGTGCTCATCGGTCTCGGACTCGCCGTCCTCCTGCCGGTCGTGCCCTTCACGCTCGAGTTCCTCGCGTTGCGACGGCTGACCACGGCCGCCTTCGGAACGCTGATGAGCCTGGAACCGGCGTTCGCCCTGCTGGTCGGCTTTGTCGTGTTGCGCCAGGAGCCCGACGCCCTCGCCATCCTCGGTATCGCCTGCGTGGTCGTCGCCGGGATCGGCGCCGAGCGCACGGGGGGTCGAGACGTGGTGCCGTCGCCGGTCTAGCCCCCCGTAGTCAGCGACCGCTCACGGCGATGTCGCGGCCCCGAGGCGCGCCATCCCGAGCGGCTGGTAGGCTCGCGCACATCGCGGGCAGCTGGCGCGCGGAGCGTCGGTACAACGTTGCGGGAGGTCGCTCATGAAGGTCGGATACGTCGTGCTCTACGTGACCGACGCGGAGGCCTGCCGCCGGTTCTGGGTCGAGCAAGTCGGCATGGTCGAGAAGCGGCGCGACGAGGTCGGCGCGTTCACGATCGCGCAGGTCGGGTTCGCCGACCAGCCGTTCGCGTTCGAGCTCGTGCCGCTGGAGATGATGCAGGACAACCCGGACGGCCTCGACCTGGCGACGCCGTCCATCGCCTTCCATGTCGAGGATCTCGACGCCGCACGCGCCACCCTCGTCGGCCGTGGGGTGCAGGCGACCGAGGTGGGAGAGCACCAGGGAACCCGCAGCTTCGCCTTCTCGGACCCCGAAGGGCACTGGTTCGCGGTGACCGGGGCTCCGACCACGGTCCCCTCGCCACGACCGGCAGGCGACTCGGAATGAACGGATCGGCTGGGCACCGGATCTTCGCCACGACCGTGGCATCGGTCTATCCGCTCTACCTCGCCAAGGTGGAGAAGAAGGGCCGCACCCGGGACGAGCTCGACACCGCGATCCGCTGGCTGACGGGGTACGACCAGGCTGCGCTGGATCAGCACCTCGCCGCCGCCTCGACATTCGCCGACTTCTTCGCGAGCGCGCGACTCCATCCCAACGCAGCGCTCATCACGGGCGTCATCTGCGGGGTGCGGGTCGAGACCATCGAGGACCCGCTCATGCAGCGGATCCGGTACCTGGACAAGGTGGTCGACGAGCTCGCCAAGGGTCGGGCGCTCGAGAAGGTGCTCCGCACCTGATGCGGTTCAGCCGGCCCTGCCCCCCGCCCTCACCCAGTCGGACCATCGTGCAGGTAGACGACGTCGGGCCCAGGGCGACTCGCCATCAGTTGCCGTCGCGGGCGCCCCATGCCAGGCCGAGCGCCTCGGCACGCGCGATCAGCTCGGTCGCGCTCGTCGCGGCCGCAAGCTCGGGCACCAGGGCCAGCGCACGTTCCACGCTGGTCCGCCCGCTCGGGTCTCCAACGTGGAGCACGAGTCGAGCCACACCCGCCATGGCGGCCGCAAGGATCTGGAGCAGCGTCATCATGACCCGGTTGCCGCCGAACGCCCCGCATCCCCAGAACCCGGTGTGGATCGCGACCATGGCATCGGGTCCGGCCGTGCGCCCCGACTCGAGAACGGCAGCCCGGAACCCGGAGTAGGCCGCGGCGATGCCGTGGCCGATCTGCTCCCGCTGGTATCGGCCGCGACCCCCGTACGGGGCTGCGACAGCGATGATGTTGGAGATCGTCGGCGGATCGATCCGTGTCGTTGCTTCACGAACGGCGTCGGCCGTTGCCCTCGCGAACGCCATGCCGTACAGCCAGCTCGGGCCGCCGCCCCCTGACCCCGGCGCGGCACGGATACCGATGCGCCGCTCGGCCCCCATGACGAGCACCGGCGTCGGACGACCGTTCGCGATCGTCGTCGTCGGACGACCTTCCGCGACCAGCGCCTCGCGGAGCGACCCCAGGCTGGGATGCTCGGCGACCTGCATCTCGTCCTGGGCGAAGAGTGCTGTGCCATAGGCGTAGAACAGATTCGGATCGGCGAAATTGACGTACCACTCGACGCCGACACCAGGATCGAGGATCGGGCGGTAGTCGTAGAAGCCATCGCGAACCACGACCAGACGGGCAGCGCTGATCGGGTCGATTTCGAGGAGATGCGGAAGCGGGATCTCCGGCCAGCGGCTGTACTCGAGCCGCCCGGAGTGGACCGCGCCGGCCGGACACGCGATCGCGAAGAGCGCCTGCTTGTTCTCGTGGCGGAGCACGGGCGGGTGCTGACGCACCAGCTCGGCCGCCGGATAGCTGCGCCGCTGCAGCGGTTCGGGGACCAAGGGGTCTCGCGGTTCGGCCATCCCTGCCTACGGTAGCGGACCGTAGTGATGCGATCGCAGCGCCGCCAGGGCAGCGTCGCTCGCCGGAAGGTCGTGGCTCCGCGGCCTGCCTACGCCCGGGCGCCCCCCAGCCGGGTCGTGGCCGTCCGCCCCAGGAATCGTCCGTAGCCGTCGGCTGCTGCGCCCAGCGCCTCGACGTCGCTCACCGACAGCCTGGCGAACGGCGCCGCCTCGACGACCACCTCGCGGGCGCCGACCCGCCTGCCCCAGGTGCCGATGACCTCGCCGTCGGACACGATCGTGGCCTTGAACATGCCGTTAGCGCCCGGGACGACAGCGTCGCTGTGCTCGGGAGCGAGCACGATGGAGCGATCGCGGTAGCCGAGCAGGTACTCGTCGAAGCCCGGCAGCAGCCGCACGCTGTCAGGCTGGTCCGACGCGTCGGCCGCCTCGGCCGCGACGACGTAGGTGCGTCCATCGATCTCGAGCGGCGCAAGGGCGGCGCCGCCGATCGCGATCCCGGTTCGGACGTCACGCAGCGTGAGACCTGACCACCGCGCCAGGTCCTCGACGCCGGCCGGGCCATGACTCCGGAAGTACCGTACGGCCAGCTCGCCCAGCGCCTCGTCGCGCTCGAGTCGACGTGGATTCGAAACCCAGGCGTCCAGCCGGGCGAAGATCTGCCGACCGCCACCCGTTGGGCCGAGGACCAGCGTGCCGGTCTGGGCGAGGTACCACAGCACGTGGTAGCCGCGCTGGCCCGCCGTGGACACGCCGCCGTCCGCGATCGCAGTGAGCAGCGCCGCCCGGGTGAGCGCGGTCCGCCCCGGGAGCGCCTGGATCGCGACCTCGCGAGCTCGTTCAACCTCCGCCAGGGTGATCCCAAGGATGTCGCGTCGGGCAGCGGCCGAGGCGATCGCCCGTTCCGCCGTCAGCCCCAGCATCCACGGCAGGTCTTCGGCAGCGACGAGGTGCAACGTCCCCCGCAGCGGCCAGGACCGGACGATGTCGCCCGCGTCGCACGCGGCCTCCACGTCGGCCTCCGTCACCCCGGCCGTCCTGAGGCCGACCGACCACTTGACGCCCCGCTCGTCCTGCGCCTGCATCGCGAGCATCCAGCGGACGGCATCGGCGGCGTCGTTGGCCGGAGCGGAGGAGAGCAGCTGCGCGGCCAGCCGGAGGCGGGCAAGCCGACGGCGGCCGTGGGCCGAGACGGGACGCGGGGTCATGGGCGCAAGTATCGGCACTCGACAGATCTCGACAGGCGTCAGGACGCCGGACCACACGCCTGGAGCCCGCCAGGGTGCGGGAATCGGGGCGACGATCGCGGGCGGGCAACAAGAAGCCGGACGTGCCTCTCGGTCCTCGGTTCAGTCGGCCGGCCATTCGGGCGGGAGTTCGGGGGACGCCGGCAGCGGGTCGAGGAAGGCGCTGTCGGCGAGGTCGGGGCACCGTGCGATGTCGTGGAGGTAATAGTCGTCGTGGCCGGCGTCGATCACGTCGGCCGTTGTGTGGCCGATGCCGTACATGAGGTCCGCGGGGTCGTCGGAGACGTGCCCGCCCTCGTCGACGTTAGCGCCGCACGCTGCGGGGAACCCGAGCACATGGAGGACCTCGTGGGCGAGGCCCGTATCGGGCTCGCCGATCGGCAGCTCCTCGCCGATCGGTCGACAGGTCTCGCCATCGACCGTCTGCAGGAATGCAACTGCGACGCCGTGGTAGCCGGCCTCACCCCCACACCCCACCCCGAGGCGCGCCCACTGGGCCAAGCCGCCCCAGACCACGATGTAGAGCTTCTGCCCGTAGCGGAAGCCATGCCCGATGAGGTCCTGCGCGAGCCCGTCGGTGAAGGAGTCGCGCATGGCCGCGTACTCGCCGGCCGTGCGATCCAGCTGGAGGAAGCTGACATCCAGCTTCCCGTCGCAGGTGTCGAGGCGGAAGGCGCTGCCGTCCAGGCGGTCGCGCAGGTAGGTCTCGATGTGCTCGAATGAGGCTTCGATCCGACCGTTCGAATCGAACTCGTCGTCGTACACGTCGGACGGGATGGCGTAGATCACGTGGACCTGGTGCTCGGTCGAGTCGTCGACACGGTCGACGGCGGTCCGGGACGTTGCGCACTGCTCCGGCGTCTGCGTCGGGAGCGGGCGGGTCTGCTCATTGTCGGCCTCGACACGCCAGGACGCCGTGGTCGAGCAACTCGCCGACTTGATCGTCGCGTTGATGGTGTGGCCGATCGCGTCCGCCCCGGCCGATCCCAAGCCGAACCCGAAGCCTCCGCGAAAGTCGGGCTGCATGGGCTCGAAGGCGTCGGTGTCCCAGCCACCCTGGAGCGTGCCGTCCTCGGCGGCCTGCGACCATTCGACGCGCTCGCCCTGCTTGAACCCCCGCCCGACGACCACGCTCCAGCCACCCGGTGCGGCGACGGCGGGTTCGACCGTGACGGAGCACGAGGTGGACGGGGCTGGCATCGAGGGGGCGGCCGTCGACGACCCGCCGGTCGAACCCGCGCACGCCGTGAGCGTCAGGAGCGCCGCCATCAGGCGACCCAGGCGCCGGCCACCCATCATCGGCGGATATTACGTCACGCGATATAGCTTGGCGAGGTTACCGGATGCCCGAGCCGGCGGGGAACAAGAAGCCGGACCGCGGCGGGTCCGGCGTGATCGCGCAGGTGTGCTGGTCGGGGCGAGAGGATTTGAACCTCCGACCTTATCGTCCCGAACGATACGCGCTACCAAGCTGCGCCACGCCCCGACCGAGGGTGCTCCTTCAGAGCGTGCGGATGATACCAAGCCGCACCTGATTTGGCGAGGATCGGCCCAGCGGCCCGCCGCTGCGCCGATCCCTGCCGTCAGCTCGCCGGCGTCAGCCAGACCGGGTAGTCGCGGATGTCCTGCGGGCTGCCATCCTTGGCCGAGCCGAAGTAGACCCGCAGCGTGCCCCACTGGGCCTTCGCCAGCGTGTACTTGAGCGTGACATCGAACGTGCCGCGGCAGCCGGTGCCGCAGGTGGCCATCGCCTGCTGGTCGACCAGCGTTTTGCCGGCGCCGTCGAGGACCGCGATGCGGAAGGTCGCCTCGAAGACGTTGGCGTTGCCGGTGACGTGGGCGGGGTTGCCGGCGGCGGCCCCGAACGCCGGACGATCGACGAAGATCGACGGCAGCAGGTCGACGAGATCGCTGCGCGCCTGCGGGCCGTCGAGCACGATGCCCTCGGAGCCGAAGGTCGTGACGGTCCGTCCCTCGACCTGGAACAGGACGGCGCGGACGGTCGAGAACTGGGTCAGCGTGTAGACGACCTGACCGAGACGGTTCAGCGCTGAGGCGCTGCCCCCGCCGGACTCGAACTCGCGGGACAGGTCGACCGTCGCGACCCCATTCCGGATGGAGATCGACAGGAGCCTGGTCCCGGCCGGGATCGCTGACGAGATGTCGCGATACGCATCGCGGATGGTGGCGCTGTCGAGCAGCGCCTCCATGGCGGCCCGGGCGACGCCCGAGGACTTGGGCACGACGCGCAGGGTCGGTACGAGGCCCTCGACGCCGACATCGCCTCGGAGCACGTAGTAGGCGCGCACGATCATCGTCTCGACGGGGGTCCCCGACGGGGTCGCGGAGGGTGGCGTCGACGGTGCGCTGGACGGACCGGTCGATGGACCCGTGCTCGGCGACGGCGGAGCGGACGGGCCGGTCGGTTCGGGGGTGATGTCCGGGCCGCTGGGCGCGGTCGAGGGAGAGGCCGTCGGGGGCACGGTCGGTACCGGGCCGAGGCCGCCGGACGGTGCACAGGCGACGACGGCAAGCAGCAGCGCAACGACGGTGGAGGCGAGTCGCGTGGGTCTGGTCATCGGACGGACTCCCAAATGGGGCGGTGGTCGACCTCCAGCGTGCTCCGCCCCGGTCGCCGTCAGGTCGCCGCGGGGTAACGATCAGGCAACATCGTCGCCGGGCAGCACGAGCTCGATGCGCAGCCCGCCGCCGTCGCGGTTCATCGCCTGCAGGTACCCGCCAAGGAGCGCCGCGTGCTCGGCGGCGATCGCCAGGCCAAGGCCGCTGCCGCCACTCGTGCGAGATGGATCGAGCTTGGTGAATCGATCGAAGATGTGCTGGAGGCGATCCGGCGGAACGCCCGGCCCGCGATCCGAGACGGCCAGGACGAGGCCGTCGGCCGCGCCCGGATCGAGCTCGACCTCGACCGCCGCCGCGGCCGCGTGCTCCCGGGCGTTGTCCAGGAGATTGCCGAGGATGCGCTCCAACCGCCGCGGATCCGTGTCGATGAGGACCGATGGCGCGGGCGGCACGAAAGTGGCGTCCGGCAGCCGCGCGTCGACGACGGTCTGCACGAGGCGCACCAGGTCGACGGGCTCGACCGCCACTTCCTCGGCATCCGCATCGAACCGGGAGAGCTCCATCAGCTCCTCGACGAGGGTGCGCAGTCGGCCGACATCGGCGACGAGCAACTCCGCCGCGCGACGCGTCTCGGCTGGCATCGAATCGAGGTGCTCGCCGACGATGGACGCCTCCGCGACGAGCGCGGTCAGGGGCGTCCGCAGCTCGTGCGACACGTCGGCCACGAACCTGCGGTTCTGGTGCTGCGCGCCTTCGAGCCGTCGGATCGTGTCGGACAGGGCGGCCGTCATCTGGTTGAACCGCTCGGCCCACCGCCCGAACTCATCGCGCGACGCGACGGGCACGCGCGCCGACAGGTCGCCGCCTTCGATCCGTTCGGCCACCCGGCTCGCGTCCTCGACCGGGGTCAGCACGCTGCGGGCGATCCGCTGCGCGACGACGAGCGCGACGAGCGACAGCACGATCGCCCCGATGGCGAGGGCGATGCGCAGCTGGTCGATGGCCTGGTCGATGGCGGCCACATCGCGGACGAAGTAGAACGCCGGCCCACCGTTGGGGACCAGGCCGCCGACGACGAGCGACGGCCGGCCGGCGATGTCGATCCACGAATAGGCGATCTCGCCCCGCCCGACCCGCGCCCGGGTGTCCGGCGGCAGACGGTCGAGCAGGTCGCCCAGCGCCTGCGTCGACACGAACGGGGTCTCGCCCGCCAAGCGATCGACGACGACTTCCACGCCCCGCTGGCGAAACGTGTCGGCCAGGCCGCTCAGCCGGATGTCGTCGGCGGTCGGGCTGGCCGGCAACTGCCGCTCGGGCACGATGACGGTCAGGTCGAACGTGGCCTGGTCCGCGGCGTCGGCAAGCGTCTGACCGTGCAGGCGCGCGTCGACGAAGACCGACGCGCCGACCCCGAGCACGATCGCGGTCAGCGCGACCAGCGCGACGAAGGCCAGCGCCAGGCGGGCGCGGATCCCTTGCGGCCACGGCATCAGGGGCTGCCCTTCGACGCCTTGTAGCCAGCCCCGCGAACGGTCAGCACCAGCTCAGGGTGGGCGGGATCGGCTTCGATCTTGCCGCGCAACCGCCCGACCGCCACGTCGACGAGACGAGAGTCGCCCAGGTAGTCGTAGCCCCAGATCCGGTCGAGCAGGGTGTCGCGCGGCAGGACCTGCCCGGCATGGCGAGCGAGCTCGGCGAGCAGATCGAACTCGGTGCGGGTCAGCGGGATGTCGGTCCCGTCTCGGGCGACCGTCCGTCCCGCGATGTCGATGACCAGCGGGCCAAGCCGCAAGTGGGAGACGGTATCGTCGTCGCGCCGCCCGACACGGCGGAGGGCGGCCCGGACCCGGGCCACGAGTTCGGGCACCTCGAATGGTTTTCGGACGTAGTCGTCGGCGCCGGCCTCGAGCCCGACCACCACGTCGATCGTGTCGGCGCGGGCGGTGAGCATGACGATCGGCACGGTCGAGGTCGCCCGGATCGCCCGGGCGACGTCGAGGCCGTCGAGTCGCGGGAGCATGACGTCGAGCAGCACGAGGTCGAACGGCTCCGCGCCGAATCGGTCCAGGCCGGCACGTCCGTCGTCGGCGGTTTCGACGGTGAAGCCGGCCTGTCGCAGGCCGATCGCGGTCACCTCCCGGATCGACGGGTCGTCCTCGACAAGCAGGATCCTTGCGTCCACCGGCCGAGTATGCCTCAGGCCGTTCGTCGCTCCGTCCGGATCGGGAGCGTGGCGAGCGCGGCAGCCAGGAAGGCGACGGCCATCAGCCCGAACACCACCGGCACGCCAACCGGCTCCCCCATCGCCTCGATGACCACGCCGTACAGCGCGGTCCACAGCGAGCCGACACCGAAGGCGAGCGTGAAGTACAGGGCGTAGGAGGCGTCCCGTGTGGCCGGCGGTGCGATGTCGGCCAGGAGTGCCTGGAGCTGGGGCGATTCGGCGAACGAGAAGAGGCCCATCAGCACGATCCCGACCCACAGCCAGACGAATGACGTGCCGCCCAGGATGAATACCCCGAAGCCGATCGCGCCACCGAGGTAGGCCGCGATGATGAGCGGCTTGCGGCCCCAGCGATCGGACAACCAGCCGGCGACCAGCGGCATCGGCACGCTGAACACGATGAGCGCTCCGTACATGAAGCCGGACGTACCGGCATCGAGACCGAGCACCCGGGTCAGGTAGATCAGCACGAACAGGTTGACCACCCCGAGCCCGCGACCACCACCACCGAGGACCGAGGTCAGGAATACCCAGCGCAGGTCAGCGTCGGCGAGGACGGCGCGGAGCGCGTCTCGACTGCTGCCGCCGGCGACGGCAGCGGCACGGTCGGAACCGTGTTCGCGGACGAGGACCAGGATGCCGACGGCGACCGCGATCGCGGCCACGCCGAACAGGGCCGACGTGCCGCGCCAGCCGACGAGGGCGATCAACGGTGTTCCGACCACCGCGACCACGACCGTGCCGATGTTGCCGCCCGCGATGTGCGCGCTGATAGCGAACCCGCGGCGCTGCGGCGGGAACTGCTCGGCGAGTAGCCCGTTCCCGACGGGGTGCTGCGGCGACCCGCCGATCCGGCCGATGACGTTCGCGATCGAGAACGTGAGGAAGTTCGTCGCCAGTGCGATCGCTGCGAACCCGCCACCGAACAGGATGCCGCCGATCCCGAGCAAGCGACGGCGCGATACCCGCCGGGTGAGTTCGGCGTAACTGAGCTGGACGAGTCCGGAGGCGACTGCCCCGCCAGCGGCCAGGAATGCCACGGCCTGGACCGACACGCCGAACTCATCGATGATCGCCAGGAAGATCGGGGGCAGGAGGACCGCGAACGCGTGGTTGACCGCGTGTGCCACGGACAGCAATCCGAGCGAACGCATCGGGTGGATGTCGAGGTCGCGCACCTCGGCAGCTCGGGCTGTCACCCGCCCATCTTGACGGAACGTCGGGTCGGAGCGCGGCGCATCGGGGTGGCCGCGCCGGCGCCGCCGAGCGCTAGTACTGGTCGAGGTAGCGGTCGACCTCCCACTCGGTGACCTGGGTGCGGTATTCGTCCCACTCGGCGCGCTTGGCGTCGAGGTAGTGGCTGAACACGTGGTCGCCGAGGGCCTCGCGGATGACGTCGTCGCGCTCGAGCTCATCGAGCGCCTCGCCCAACGTGCCGGGCAGCTCGAGGATGCCCTTCTCGGCGATGCGTGACGCGTCCATCTCGAAGAGCGATTCCTCGACCGGGTCGCTGAGCGCCATGCCCTTCTCCACGCCGTCGAGCCCGGCGGCGATCATCGCCGCGAACGCGAGGTAGGTGTTGGACGACGGATCGGGGCAGCGGACCTCGGCCCGCGTCCCCTCGACCGAGCGTCCGGGCGAGACCATCGGCACGCGGATGAGGGCCGATCGGTTCGTCCGTCCCCAAGTCAGGTAGGTCGGCGCCTCGTAGCCGGGCACGAGCCGCTTGTACGAGTTCACCAGCGGCGCGAGGACCGCGATCATGCCGCGAGCATGGGCGAGGATGCCGGCCATGTACGACCGGGCGACATCGGACAGGCCGTACGGGTTCGACCCGTCGGCGAACGCGTTCCGCCCCTCCGCGATCGAGTACAGCGACTGGTGCGCGTGCATGCCGGACCCGTTGATGCCGTGGATCGGCTTGGGCATGAACGTGGCATACAGGCCGTGTTGCTGGGCGATGGCCTTGAGCGCGAACTTGAAGGTGATGGCGTTGTCGGCCGTCGTGAGCGCGTCCGAGTACTGGAAGTCGATCTCGTGCTGACCGACAGCGACTTCGTGATGGGCCGCCTCGACCTTGATGCCAAATGCCTCGAGGGCATCGACCATGTCCTGGCGGATCTCCTGGGCAAGGTCGGTCGAGAAGTCGAAGTAGCCGGCCTGGTCGTGCGGTAAGGGCTCGATGTGGCCGTCGTCGGACCGACGGAACAGGAAGAACTCGAGCTCAGGCCCGAAGTTGACGACATAGCCCATCTGGCGGGCGCGCTCGACCTGGCGGCGGAGGATGAAGCGCGGGTCGCCGACGAACGCTTCGCCGTTCGGCGTGAACACGTCGCAGATGACCCTCGCCGTGCCGCGCGCGCCCGATCCGGGCTGCCACGGGATCTCCGCGAAGGTGGTCATGTCCGGCATCAGGTACTGGTCGGACTCGGCGATCCGGGTGAACCCCTCGATCGACGACCCGTCGAACCACGTCCCGTGCTCCACGGACTCGGCCAGCCGGTGGATGGGGATCGTGACCGCCTTGACGTGGCCGACGATGTCGGTGAACTGGAGCTGGATGAAGCGGATCCCCGCGGCCTTGGCCGCTTCGATCCGGGCGGTCGATTCGGGACTGCTGGCCACGTCGATGATGCCTCCTGGGTTTCGTTCGGCTCAAGGAATCTTGTGCATCGCGCATGATGAATGTCTCAGCGCGGCACCTTGGGTCGAACGATAACAGGCCAGGTTGGCGATGATCACCCCGCAGCGTGGGCGGTCGGTTGTGCATTTTGCATGACCCTGACGGCGAGCAGGAGGGCCACTCGCAGATCCGGATCGGCGAGATCCCAGTCACCCCGGGCCTCGAGCCGCTGGATGCGGTAGGCGACCGTATTGCGGTGCACGCCGAGCCGGCTGGCCGCCTCGGCCAGACTCGGTGAGGACAGGACCGCGTCGAGCGTGTCGAGTCGCTCGCGCTGACGCTCCGGCCGACCGACGAGGATCGGTGCCAGCAGCTCGCGCGCCTGACGAGCGCCGTCGGGCAGATTCCGCACGTTCCCGAGCAGCAGGTAGGCCGGCAAGCGGGCGGCCCGCGCGATCCTTGGTGGACGTGGCAGCAGGCGCGCGGCCTCGAGGGTGGCCCGTGCGGCAGCTTCGGCGGCAGGACGCGCCCCGGCGTCGCTGAACGGGCGCGAGACGGCGACCGTCCGTTCGATGAGGCCCGCGATGCGCTCCGCGGCGCCCAGGCCGAGCGGATCGCCGTCGGGCGGGGCCGCGGCGACGAGCCGCAGCTCGAGACTCTGCGAGGTGCCCCGCAATGCCAGCCGACGGGTCGGCATCAGCACCCGCAACTCGGACCGGACGGCTTCGCGTGCCGCGACGTCGTCGGCGTCGTCCAGCGCGCCCTGGGCGGCCACGAGCACGACCCATGGCGGACCGTCGCCTGGCAGGGGATCGCCCCGCCGGGACTCCTCGCGCGCCTGCTCGATCGCCTCATCGCGCGCCAGCTCGAGGGCCAGCAACGCCGCGATCCGCTCGCCCGCGATCCGATCGAGCTCGTTGTCCGGAGCATCGCCGAGCAGCACCAGGTGACCGCCAGCGCCTGGATCGTCGGCCGGGGCCGGGATGTCGATCCGCAGCGCGACTCCGCCCGAGGGCTGGGCCAGGTAGCGCGCCACGGCGGCGGCGGCCGACGGCACGTCGGCGGGGGCGTGGACCGCGAGGGGGTCGCCGCGGCGGCCCTCGATGACGACGGCTCGACCGAGGAACGCGGCGATGGTCGCGGCCTGGACGTCGAGCCCGCGGCCGAGCAACGCGAACCGTGCCAGCTGGGCCTCGAGATCAGCCGCCCGTCGGTCGAGCTCGGCACGACGGTTGACCAGGAAGCCGATGATGCTGCGCTCGACCGCGACCGGATCGGTCCGACCCAGCTGCAGGGCCGCAAGGTCGGCCGACAGGAGCGCCACGCCAAGCGCCTGGAGCGCCTCACCGCCCGTATCGCCCTCGACGAGCAGGACGGCCGGCACCCGCGCACGAGCCAGGGCGAGCGCCAACTCCTCGACCTGGGCCTGGCCGGGCGCCACGACGGCCAGGGCCGGGCCGGCGATGATCGCGAGGTCGCTCGCGTCGAGCGCCTCGAAGGCCGGCACGCGCGGCTTGAGGACCCGGACCCAGGCGACCTCGCGGGCGGCACGGTCCGGGGTGAGCGCCGCGCCACCGACCGGGCGTGCCGTGGGGAACAGCGCGCGCTGCAGGTCCCCGAGCGTGGTCACGCCGGTCGGCGGGCAGCGACGAGATCGTCGAGCAGGCCGCCGAACTCGCGCTCGACGTCGACGTACCGGTCCGACCGCCAGACCAGGCCCAGCCGACCATCGGGGTCGAGCCGAGCCCACACGCGCCGGCGTGGTCGGTAAAAGGTGATGGTGATGCCGGCGATGAGGAAGCCGAACGCCGCCCAGACGATGCCCTGCCCGGGGTCACGCTTGGCGATGAGCAGCGTGTACTCCCCGAAGTCCTGCAGCGCGATCGAGATGCCGAGCTCGTCGGAGACCTTCTCGTCGCCGCGCAGGAGACGCACCGGGTCGTAGTTCTCGATCCGGTCCGTGCCGTCCGCGTTGGTGCCGAGGACCCGATACGGGAGGACGACCAGGATGCCCCGACCGCTGTCGTCGCGGCCGAGCAGGAGCTGCAGGCCGAGATCGCGGCCAGGCACCGCCATGGTCTCGTACGGCGCGCCGCCGGCGGCGCCGGTCATCGGCACCTGGCCGTCCCACAGCGGGGCGCCTCCGCTATCGCGCACGACCAGGTGCGGGGCCGGACCGAAGCCGTTCTGGTGGAAAGTGTAGCCGTCGACCGTCAGCGGGTCGTTGACCCGGATCGTCTTGCGCTGGACGAGGTCGCCGTCGCGGTAGACCGCCAGGTCCGTCGTGAAATCGGTCGGCATGCCGGTGTCGAAGCCGGGTGCCTCGAACCCCAGGTTCTTGACCAGGAGCAGGCCCGGTGTGCCGATCGGCTGGACGGTCAGCGACTCGCCTTCCGGCACGACCAGACCCTGCTCGTCGCCGAACCTCGAGGTGACGGCGGCCGCCACGAGGAACAGGACCAGACCGGTGTGGGTGAGCAGCGTGGCGAGCTTGGTGTACTGGTGGCGGTCGCCGTAGACATGACGGCTCCCGTCGGGCTCGACCGCCTCACGGACATGGAAGCCCCGGCCCCTCGCCACGCGCACGACGTCGTCGGCGCCGAGGCCGGTCATCGCCGCGCGATCGGGCAAGCGCGGATCGAAGAACGGCTCGGGCTGGATCACCCGGACGACCGACACGTCGCGCCACAGCTTCGGCGTCCGGTCGAGCGTACAGACCACGATCGAGACGACCAGCACCACCAGACCGACACCGAAGATGGCCGACTTGAAGATGGCGAACGCGCCCAGCCGCTCGAGCACGTTGACGATGCCCGGCCCGAGGACGGGGTCGTAGCGGATGTGGATGCCCTCGATCGCGCCGGCGTAGTCGCCGGGTGACCGGAACGCGAAGTCGGGAAGCTGCTGCAGGGTCATCCCGACGACCGCGAGGATCGACAGGAAGATGATCTGGGCGACGGCGAAGTCGACCGAGGTGAACAGGCGCCACAGGCCGCGCCCGAGCTGGGCGAAGGGATTCGCCGAAGTCGCCGTTCGCGCAGCCGCCCGCGCGGCCGCCGGTGTCGCCACGCGCGAGTGGCCTAGACGCCGACCGCGGGCCGCTCGACCGCGGCTGAGTCCGTGCCGGGGGCCGAGTCCGCGACGCCGGTGTGGCGCGCCACCTCGAGCGCGGCCGCGAAGTCGGACTGCAGGTCCGCGAGATCCTCCAGGCCGACCGACACCCGAAGCAGCCCCGGCGTGATCCCGGCCGCCGCCAGCTGCGCGTCGGACAGCTGGCGCTGCGAGGTCGACGGCGGGTGAACGACCATCGTGTGGACGCTCCCGAGCGAGGCGGTCAGCTCGGTCAGCGTCAGGGCATCGATGATGGCCTGACCGGCGGCGCGGCCACCATCCACGTCGAACGCGAGCATCCCGCCGGCGACACCGGCGCGGAACTGGCGCGTTGCGACCGCATGCTGCGGATGGCTGGGCAGGCCGGGATAGAGCACGCGACGCACGCCCGGCTGACGCTCGAGCCATGCCGCCAGTGCCGCGGCCGTGGCAGCGTGGCGCTCGAGCCGGACGGCCAGCGTGAGGATCCCGCGCAGGACGAGGAATGCGTCGAACGGGCCGATCGTGGCGCCGGTCTCGATCTGGAACGCCAGGACGCGGTCGATCGCCTCGTCGGATCCGGCCACCACCCCGGCGATGACGTCGCTGTGCCCGCCGAGGAACTTCGTGGCCGATTCGACGACGAGGTCGGCACCGAGCTCGAGCGGTCGGCAGATGTACGGCGAGGCGAACGTGTTGTCGACGATGTAGGTCGCGCCCGCGTCGTGCGCCAGACGGGCGATCGCCGCGTGATCGGTCACGACGGTCGTCGGGTTGGCGATGGTCTCGGCGTAGACCACGCGGGTGGGAGCAGCCGCGATCGCCAGCGCAGCGGCGGCCGGGTCGGTCAGGTCCGCGAACACGACGTCGACCCCGAACCGGGTGAAGGTCCCCGTCAGCTGGGTGCGCGTCGAACCGTAGGCCGCGGTCGGCGCCACGACGCGGTCGCCGGCCCGGAGGTGGCTCGCCAGGGCCGCGTGGATCGCGCCCATGCCCGAGGCGACGGCGAGACCCGACGCCCCTCCGGCAAGTTCGGCATAGGCCGCGCCGAGCGCCGAGGCCGTCGGGTTGGCGATCCTGGAGTAGGCGTACCCGGCGCGCGGGTCGCCCGCGACATCGCCGAGCTCCTGGGCGTCGGCTGCCGTGAACGTCGCCGTCTGGTAGATGGGGATGGCGCTCGGGCGCTGGGCGACCTCCGGCGTCCTGGCCGCGGCGCGGATGGCGCGGGTGGAGAAGCCCTTCGGCTGCTGCTCTGTCACCAGGCGATGCTACACCGGGGCGCCGCCGCGCCGGGGTGGGCGTGGATTGTCGGACGAATGGATCGCGACTCGCAGCGCCGGCGGCGCGCCCGGCGATGTTTGTGCTTCTCTCGTACAAATATCGGTGCTACATTGCGGGAGCACGAGATGTACGGTCGGAACAGGAGGGATCGGGTGAGCGAGCCGTTCTTCAGCGGGGTGCCGGACCGGATCCCATTCGCGGGTCACGGCGCGACGGACCCGTTTGCCTACCAGGTCTACGACCCGGATCGGATGGTCCTTGGCAAGCGCATGGAGGACCACCTCCGGATCGGCGTCTGCCTGTGGCATTCGTTCGCCTGGTCGGGTATCGACATGTTCGGCGCGGGCACGATGGACCGCCCGTGGCTGGCGCCTGGCCGCGACCCGATGGACGCCGCCCGCGAGAAGATGGCGGTCGCGTTCGAATTCCTGGGCAAGCTCGGCGTCCCGTATTACTGCTTCCACGATCGCGACGTGGCACCCGACGGCGACAGCTTCGCGGAGTTCAGGGACAACCTCGACGCGCTCGCCGACGACGCCCTGGGCTATCAGGAACGGACGGGTTCGCGCCTGTTGTGGGGCACGGCCAACCTGTTCACCCACCCGCGCTACCAGGCCGGCGCCGCGACCAACCCCGATCCGGAGGTGTTCGCCTACGCCGCCGCGCAGGTGAAGCACATGCTGGAGGTCACCCAGCGCCTGGGCGGGCAGAACTACACGCTGTGGGGCGGGCGCGAGGGCTACGACACCCTGCTCAACACGGACCTTGGACGTGAGGGCGACCAGCTCGCGCGGTTCCTCCACCTCGTCGCCGAGCACAAGCACAAGATCGGGTTCGAGGGGACGCTCCTGCTCGAGCCCAAGCCGATGGAGCCCACCAAGCACCAGTACGACTACGACACCGCGACCGTGTTCGGGTTCCTCGTCAAGCACGGGCTCGAGGGCGAGTACCGCGTCAACATCGAGGCGAACCACGCGACGCTGGCCGGCCACAGCTTCCACCACGAAGTCGCGTACGCGATCGCCAACGGCGTGTTCGGCAGCATCGACGCGAACCGCGGTGACCCCCAGAACGGCTGGGACACGGACCAGTTCCCGAACTCCGTCGAAGACCTGGCCATGCCCCTCTACGAGATCCTGCGCGGCGGCGGGTTCACCACCGGCGGGTTCAACTTCGACGCGAAGCTGCGGCGCCAGAGCATCGATCGGAGAGACCTGTTCCACGCCCACATCGGCGGCATCGACACGCTCGCTCGAGCGCTGCTCGTGGCGGCCGACATGGTCGCCGACGGCGAGCTCGCGGCCGAGGTCGAGACGCGCTATGCCGGCTGGTCCGGACCGCTCGGCACGGCCATCCTGGAGGGCCGCGAGACGCTCGCGTCGCTCGAAGCGCAGGTAGCGTCCGGGGACATCGACCCGCGGCCCGTGTCGGGCGGCCAGGAGCGGCTCGAGAACCTCGTCAACCGGCACATCTGGGCGGCGGACCGCTGATCCGGCGATGAACCTCGTCATCGGCGTCGACATCTCGACGACGGCGACGAAGGCCGTGCTCATCGATGCCGCCGGGGTCGTGCTCGCGACCGGTGTCGCCGAGTACGACTACGACATCCCTCGGCCGCGCTGGGCCGAGCAGGACCCCGGCCTGTGGTGGGACGGCGCGATCGAGGCGATCCGATCCGCCCTCGCGACGGCCGGCGTGCCGGGCTCGGCGGTGACGGCGATCGGGCTCACCGGCCAGATGCACGGCGCGGTGCTGCTCGATGCGAGCGATGCAGTGCTCCGCCCGGCCATCCTGTGGAACGACCAACGGACCGCCGAGGCGTGCGACGAGATCCGTCGGGCGGTCGGGCGGGAGCGACTCATCGCCATCACGGGCAACGACGCCCTGACCGGCTTCACCGCGCCCAAGCTGGTGTGGGTCCGCGACCACGAGCCCGAGGTGTGGGCGCGGACCGCCCATGTGCTGCTGCCCAAGGACTACGTCCGCCTGAGGCTCACCGGGGAGTACGCGCTCGACAAGGCCGATGGCGCCGGCACGCTCCTGTTCGACCTCGCAGCGCGCGACTGGTCGCCCGAGGTCCTTGACGCGCTGCGGATCCCCGAGCCGTGGATGCCGCCGACCTATGAGGGCCCGGCCGTGGCCGGCGTCGTGTCCCCGGGCGGCGCCGCCGCGACCGGTCTGGTGGCGGGCACACCGGTCGTCGCCGGCGGTGGCGACCAGTCGGCCAACGCGGTCGGTGTCGGGGCGGTCGAGCCCGGGGTCGTCGCCCTCTCGCTCGGCACCTCCGGGGTGGTGTTCGCGACGACCGCCGAGCCCCTGCGCGACCCGGCCGGCCAGGTCCACGCGTTCTGCCATGCCGTGCCCGGACGGTGGCACATGATGACGGTGATGCTGTCGGCGGCGGGCAGCCTGCGCTGGTTCCGGGACACGCTCGCCCCGGGCGAGGAGTTCGGGGCCCTGGCGGCGACCGCGAGCGAGGTCCCGCCCGGTTCGGACGGCCTGTTCTTCCTGCCCTATCTCAGCGGCGAACGCAGCCCGCACCCGGACCCGCTGGCCCGTGGCGCGTTCATCGGCCTGACCGTCGGTCACGATCGACGCCACATGACCCGGGCCGTGCTCGAGGGCGTGGCGTTCGGGCTGCGCGATGGCCTCGACCAGATGATCGCGGCCGGGATGCCGGCGCCCGACCAGGTCCGCGCGTCCGGCGGCGGCACGGCCAGCCAGCTGTGGCGCCAGATCCTGGCCGACGTGCTCGGGGCGGAGGTCGCGACGGTCAGCACGACCGAGGGCGCGGCCTATGGAGCCGGGGTGCTGGCGGCGGTCGGAGCGGGCTGGTTCCCGACGGTCGAGGCGGCCGCCGATGCCTGGGTCCATGTCGCGCCGGTCGCCAGACCGGGACCGGATGCGCAGCGATACGCCGCGGCCCACGAGCTGTATCGCGAGCTGTACCCGGCGCTGGCTCCGACCTTCCAGCGGCTGGGCTGACGGCCCGAGCGAGCCCCCCGGACTGCGCGTGGCCCGCGGCCTGCGCTAGCCCCGCAGCTCGATCTCGGCCAACTCCTTCTGGCTCACATCGCCCGGCTTCTTGCCGAGGATGATCATGCCGAGCACGGCATCGGGGGTGACCTCGGCCTTGTCACAGGTGTCCACGATCCGGCCGTGGTACATGACGCTGATCCGGTCGGATAGGTCGAACACGTCGTGGATGTCGTGGCTGATCAGGAAGATGCCGATGCCGTCGTCCTTGAGCTGCCGGATCAGGTTGCGCACCTGCGCCGTCTCGGCGGGCCCGAGCGCCGCAGTAGGTTCGTCCATGATGAGGATCCGGGCGTTGAAGTGGACGGCTCGCGCGATGGCGACCGCCTGGCGCTGCCCACCCGACAACGACTGGACCGCGGCCGTGAAGTTCGTGAAGTTCGGATTCAGGCGGCCCATGATCTTGCGCGTCTGGTCCTCCATCGACGACTCGTCGAGCGTCCGCCAGCGGGTCATGAGTTCCCGCCCGAGGAACAGGTTGCCGGGCGCGTCGATGTTGTCGGCCAAGGCCAGCGTCTGGTAGATGGTCTCGATGTTGTAGGCCTTGGCGTGGCGAGGGTTGTTGATGACGACGGGCTGTCCCTCGATCCGGATCTCCCCGCTATCGGCCGGATGGGCGCCCGACAGGACGCGCATCAGGGTCGACTTGCCGGCACCGTTGCCACCGACCACGCCGACGACCTCGCCGGGGTGCAGGTCGATGGTCACGTCGCGCACAGCGTGGACACCGCCGAAGGCGACATCGATGTTGCGCATCTCGACCAGTGGCGTGCGCTCCGCGACGGTCATCGCTCGAACCTCCTCGTCGCTCAGGAGCCGCGCCGGCGGTTGTAGGCGTCCAGGCCGACGGCCAGGATCAGGACGATGCCGGCCACCACATTCTGGCCCGGCGAGTTGACGCCCATGAAGCTGAGCCCATAGGCCAGCGACTGCATCACGAAGGCACCCAGGACCGCCCCGGGGATCGTCCCGATGCCGCCCGCGAACGAGGTGCCACCGACGACCGCTGCGGCGATGACGTACAGCTCGTAGCTCTGCCCGACGTCGAGGGTGGCGCCGTTGAGCCGGGCAGAAGCGATGGCCGCGGCGAGGGCGCACAGGACGCCCATCAGGACGAACGTCTTGAGGATCGTGCGGCGGGTGTTGATGCCGGCCAGCTCGGCGGCGTCCGGATTGCCGCCGTAGGCGTACACGTAGCGCCCGAACTGGCGGCGATTGGCGATGAAGGTCATGACCAGGGTCACGCCGATGAGCAACACGATCGGCAACGGGAACCCGGTCGGGATCTGCCAGCCGCCCGCGGGGGCGGGCCCCCAGCCCTGCTCCGCGGCGATCCTGTTGGCGAGACCCTGCGGCCACAGATTGGCGTTGGCGAAGGCGGCCACGGCGATCACCGCGACGCAGCCGACGGCGCCGATGAGGACCTCTGCCCACATCGGCCGGAGCTGGAAATGGAACCGGCGGCGCTGCCGCCGACTACTGAACAGGAGCCACACGATGGCCAGGCAGCCGAGCCCCGCGACCACCCACGTCAGGGTGCCCCCGATCGAACCCGTCGCCCCGCCGCCGATGAGCTGGAAGTTCGGGTCCAGGCCGGACACGGCCGCACCGCTCGAGAGGTACCAGACCACCCCGCGGATCGACAGCAATCCGCCGAGCGTGACGATGAATGAGGGCACGCCGACATAAGCGATGATGAAGCCCTGGAGCGCCCCGATCGCCGCGCCCAGGAGGATGCCGATCGCCAGCGCGATGGCCCAGCGGAACGGGAAATCGGCGCCGAGCCCGATCGCCGGCAGCCAGTCCGTCATCAGCAGGGCGTAGGCCATGGCCACCAGCCCGACGAGCGAACCGACCGACAGGTCGATGTTGCGCGACACGATGACCAGGACCATGCCGGTGGCGATGATGGCGATGCCCGTGGCCTGCACGGCCAGGGTGACCATGTTGGTGGGTTGGAAGAACTTGCCGCCGCTCAGGATGTTGAAGACCAGCAGGATCGCCCCGAGCGCGACCAGCATCCCGAACAGGCGGACGTCGATCTCGGTGGCGGCCACCAGGCTACGGATGGAAGGCCGTGAGGGAGCCGCCTGCGTCTGGCCCGGTGCGGCATCCGCCACGTTCGTCACGTCAACCCTCCCGACACGTCGAAGTCCCCCGTCCCGGAGATGAAGCGACCTGCGTGCCCGGGGGGCACGCAGGTCACCGGCTACTCAGTCGAGGACGACCCTCACTTGCAGGCTTCAGGCGCCGTCGCGGCGTCGACTCCCTTGCACAGGTCTTCCTTGCTGATCTGCTTGCCGTCCACTGCCAGCTGCAGGTTCTCCGCCGTCAGCGGCGTCGGCTGCAGGATGAACGAGCTGACCGCGACTCCGCTCGGAGTCGTGAATGACTGGGCCGTCAGGCCCGCGGCCGGAGCGACCGCGGCATCGATCAGGCCGTCCGGCAGCGTCAGGCTGGCCATGGCCGTGCCCTTGCACAGCTCGAGTGCGGCGGCGCCGGCCGCCTTGCCGAGCTCATTGGCGTTCTTCCACACGTCGACGTACTGCTTGCCGAGGGCGACGTTGTTCAGGTTGGCGGGGTCGCCGTCCTGGCCGCTCAGCGGCGGGAAGCCGTAGTTCTTGGCCGTCAGCGCACCGACGACGCCGAGCGCCGTGCTGTCGTTCTCGGCCAGGATCGCATCGATCTTGTTGCCGTCGGAGACGGCCTTGTCGATGATCGCTTCCATGTTCTGCTGGGCCTTCTCGGTCTTCCAGGCATCGGTGAACGTGCCATCGGGCCCATTGAGGATCTTGATCTTGCCCGCGTCGACGGCGGCCTTGAGACCGGCCTCATCCCAGCCCTGGGGCAGGAATGTGGACGCATTCGGGTCGCCCGGGTCGCCCTTGATCAGGACGTAGTTGCCCTCGGGGACCTTCTTGAGGATGGCGTCCGCCTCGGCCTTGCCAACGGCGACGTTGTCGAACGTGATGTACAGGATGCTCGCATCCTCGATCAGCCGGTCATAGGCGATGACCGGGATGCCGGCGTCCTTGGCCTTCTGGAGGGCCGGCAGGATCGCCTTGTTGTCCTGCGCCAGCAGGATGAGCACGTTGGCGCCCTGCGAGATCAGCGTGTCGACGTCGGTCAACTGCTGCTCGTTGCTCAGGTTGGCGTCCTTGTCGATGTAGGTCCCACCGCCGGCTTCGACGGTGTCCTTGATGTTCGGCTGGTCGTGCGCCGCCCAGCGCGGCTGCTGGAAGTTGTTCCACGAGACGCCGACGGTGCACGCCGCGGCGGCCGAACCGGAGGCGGCAGCGGACTCGCTGGCGGCCGGCTGACTTGCCGCGGTGCTTGGGGCGGTCGTGGCGCCGGTGCCCGTACTGCACGCGGCCAGGATCACGACGACGCTCAAGAACGCCGTCACTCTGCGAATGGACATCGCTGGTGTCTCCTCCTGTGTGGCATGACCCAGGGACTGACCCGATGGCCGAATCCGAAGGCTATCACGCTCCATCCCCCGACCATCGACCGCCGGGTCCACCCCGGGCCGGTCATACGAGGCAGGTCGCCTCTTCCTCCTCCTTTCGTGTGTCTCGATCAGGCGCTGGCGAGTGCGGCCAGGGCGTGGCGGGGGCCCAGCCAGGCCGCGGGGTCGGTCAGCAATGGTTCGAACGCGAGTTCGGCCGCCCCGAGCAGGGGCGCGTCATCGCCCAGGGCTGCCGGGATGACGCGGACCAGTCGACGCGCCGCGCGCAGCACGCGTCGATCGAGCTCCGCCTCGAGTGACGAACGGACGAAGGGATAGCTCGTTGCCAGCCGGCCACCGAGCACGACCAGGTCCGGGTTGAGGACGTTGATGATGCCGGCGAGGCCGATGCCTAGCCAGCGGCCCGTCTCGGCGAACGCGGCGAGCGCCACGGGCTCGTCCGCCCCGGCGTCGGCCAGGACCGCGTCGATCGCCTCGTGCCCGCCCTCGGGCGGACGGCCGGCTCGGCGCAGCAGGGCGCTCGACCCGACCTCGGTCTCCCAGCAGCCGATGGATCCGCAATGGCACGGCAGGCCGTCGGCATTGACCGGGATGTGGCCGACCTCGCCGCTGTAGCCGGCGGAGCCGGTCAGCGGTGCGCCATCGACGATCAATCCGCCCCCCACCCCGACGGAACCCCACACGAGGACGACGTCGTCGACCCCGCGGGCGATCCCGCGGCGATGCTCGGCCAGCGCCGCAAGGTCGGATTCGTTGGCGAATGCGATCGGGACCGACAAGCCGAGGGCCTGGCTGAGCCGCTCGCCGAGCGGCTCGTCGCGCCAGCCGAGGTTGGGCGCCATCGAGACCATGCCGTCGCTCCGCCGGATCACGCCGACGACCGCAGCGCCGGCGCCGACGATGTTGGCGTTCGCCGGGAGGCGACCCCGGACGGTTGCCGCCAGTCCGGCCAATGCCGCCGTGATGTCGTCGACGCTCGAGCGTCCGCGCGGTAGGTCGATGCGCAACAGCTCGAACACCGTCCCGCCGAGCCCGACCGCCGCCACGGCCAGCGAATCGACGGCGATCTCGAAGGCCAGCACGATCGCGCCGTGCGGCTCGGGCCGGACCACCGGCGAGGGGCGTCCGGGCGTTCCGTCGAGCGCTGCCGGGCGCTCGTTGGCGAGGTCGCCAGCGACCAGCTCGCCGAGCAGTCCGCGGATCGCGCTGCGCGTCAGACCGGTCCGCGCAACAAGGTCGGATCGCGACAGCGGGCCGCTCTCGTGCAGCTCCCGGACGATCGTGCTCAGGTTGGCACGACGGACGGTCTCGCTACGGTGCCCGAGCTCATCGCGACCGGTCAGCAAGGTTTGTGTTCCTCTTTCTTAAATGCCTGTGCGAGACTCGTACAACCACGCGAACATGTCAATACGGAGGAGCGGACCATGGTCACCCTGGATGGACGCGTCGCCCTGGTCACGGGGGCGAGTCGAGGGATCGGCGCCGCGATCGCCCGGGCGCTCGACGGAGCCGGGGTGCGCCTCGGGCTGGCCTCGCGCAGCGGTGACGACCTCGGGCTCGCCGGAGTCGTCGCCCAGCCGGCCGATGTCCGCGATGCCGCCGCGCTGGCCGCCATCGTCGGGGCGACCGTCGAACGCTTCGGTCGGCTGGACATCCTCGTCGTCAACGCCGGGGTCGGCGCCTACGGGCCGATCCTGGATCTGCCACCCGAGCACATCGACGAGATGATCGATGTCAACGTCAAGGGCGCGATCAACGCCGTCCGCGCCGCGCTCCCGGAGCTCATCCGCAGCGAGGCCGCGGACCTGGTGATGATCGCCAGCGAGGCCGGCCGCCGTGGGCTGCCGTACGAGGCGGTCTATTGCGCCTCCAAGTTCGCACAGGTCGGGCTGACCGCCGCCCTCGATCACGAGCTGCGCGAGCACGGCATCCGCTGCACCAACATCTGCCCGGGCGGCGTCGCGACGGATTTCGCGATGGGTCGCGGGCGTACGCCCGACATGCCGGAACTGGCCGGCATGATGCGGCCGGAGGATGTTGCCGAGACCGTCCTGTTCGCCCTGACCCGACCGCGCACCCAGCGCATCCTCGAGGTGGCCTTCCGTCCGGTCACCGAGTCGTCGTGGGGCTGAGCAGATGACGACCAGGCTCCGGATCGGCGTCCTGTCGACCGCCGACATCGCGCTCAAGAAGGTCATCCCCGGGATGCGCCGGGCGTCGCGCGTCGAGGTCGTGGCGATCGCCTCCCGCGACGGGGGGCAGGCCCGTGCCGTGGCCGACCGGCTGGCCATCCCCCGAGCCCACGGCTCGTACGAGGCGCTGCTGGCCGACCCCGACGTGGACGCGGTCTACATCCCGCTGCCCAACCACCTCCATGCCGAGTGGACGATCGCCGCGGCGCGTGCCGGCAAGCACGTCCTGTGCGAGAAGCCACTGGCCATGACCGTGGCCGACGCCGAGCGCATGGCGGCCGCCTGTGATGCGGCCGGGGTCCGGCTCATGGAAGCGTTCATGTATCGCCACCATCCCTCGTGGGTCGCGGCGCGCGAGCTCGTCGCGGCGGGCCGGATCGGGCGGCTCACCACGGTCCAGAGCTGGTTCTCGTACTTCAACGACGACCCGGCCAACATCCGCAACATCCGGGCCTACGGGGGTGGCGCGCTGTACGACATCGGCTGCTACAACGTCAACCTGTCGCGCCTGCTGTTCGGTGCCGAGCCGACGGGCGTGCGCGCCTCCGTCCAGCGCGAGGCAGGCAGTGGCGTCGATGTGCTCACGAGCGCCATCCTCGACTTCGACGGGGGGACGGCCACGTTCACCTGCGGAACGCGTCTGGAGACGGACCAGCGGGTCCACATCTACGGCACGACCGGCCGGATCTCGATCGGCATCCCGTTCAACATCCCGCCCGAGCGCCCGACCCAGCTGTTCGTGACCGCGGGTGGGGACCCGCCCGTCGCCCCGGCGACCGAGGTCATCGAGTTCCCGCCGGCCGATCCGTACGGGGTCGAGGCGGACGTCTTCGCCGCGTCCGTGCTGGACGGCACGCCGCTGCCGTTCGGCCCGGCGGATGCGGTCGCCAACCTGCGCGTCATCGAGGCGATCTTCGCCGCCGCCGAGGCCGACCGGGGGCCTGGCTGAGCGGCGTACTGTACGTCCTGATCCGAGGGGACAGGATCGGAGGAGGCACACATGTCGGTCAGTCGGACGCGGTCGACCAGGATGGGCATCCTGGCCCTCGCCGGTATCGCGGTCATCGTGGTCGCCGTACTCGCCATCGCGCGTCCCTGGCAGACCCAACCCTCGTGCCCGCCGCCGGCTGACCATCCCGAATGGTCGGTCGCTCGTCGCTGGGACGAAGCCCTGCTCGACGCCATCCGCCGGGCGCTCCCCGCGCCGACGGTCCACGCCCGGAACCTGTTCCACACCTCCGCCGGGATGTGGGACGCGTGGGCGGCCTATGACCCGGTCGCGTCGGGGGTGTTCGTCAAGGACAAGCTGACCGCGTCGAACGTGCCAGCCGCCCGCAACGAGGCGATGAGCTACGCCGCGTACCGGATCCTGAGCTCGCGCTATATCAAAGCGGTCGGTGGCGACGAGTCCCTGTCGGCCTTCGCCGACATCATGGATTCGCTGTGCTACCCGCTCGAGGTGACCACGACCGACGGCGACAGCCCGGCCGCCCTCGGCAACCGCATCGCCCAGACGATCACCGCCGACGGCATGGCCGACGGCTCCAACCAGGCCGACGGCTACGCACCGACCGATTACAAGCCGGTGAACCCGCCGCTCGTCGTCGCCGGCTCGACCATCACGATGACCGACCCGAATCGGTGGCAGCCGTTGCAGATCGAGCACATGATCTCCCAGAACGGCATCCCGATCGTCAACGGCGTGCAGCAGGCGGTCGGTCCGCACTGGGGCCACGTGACCTCGTTCGCGATCCCGGCCGGTGGCGACGCCGGCGTGCCGATCGACCCGGGTCCGCCCCCGCAGTTCGGGACGGCGGCGTATCGGGACCAGGCGGTCGAGGTCATCCGCGACAGCAGCCGACTCGATCCCGCCAACGGCACGATGATCGATATCTCGCCCGGCGCGCGCGGCAACAACCCGCTCGGCACCAACGACGGCACGGGGCACCCGGTCAACCCGGTCACCGGCCAGCCGTACGCGCCCGACGTCGTCAACGAGGGCGACTTCTTCCGGGTGATGGCCGAGTTCTGGGCCGACGGCCCGAAGTCCGAGACCCCGCCTGGGCACTGGAACGTGCTGGCCAACAAGGTCGGCGACGAACTGGGCAGCGAGCTCCGCATCGGCGGCGCGGGACCGGTCGTCGACCGGCTCGAGTGGGACGTGAAGACCTACCTGGCGCTCAACGGGGCGGTCCACGACGCCGCCATCGCGGCGTGGGGGCTGAAGGGCCACTACGACTCCGTGCGGCCCATCTCGATGATCCGCTACATGGGCAGCCTCGGCCAGTCATCGGACCCCAGCGGGCCGGCCTACGACGCCAACGGCCTGCCGCTCGTGCCCGGCCTGATCGAGCTCATCACCGCCGAGACGACGGCGCCTGGCGGCCGCCACGCCGCGCTCGCCGGCCACGAGGGCGAGATCGCGGTGCGCTCATGGGCCGGCAACCCGGCCGATCCAAAGACGCAGACCGGTGGCGTGACCTGGATCCGCGCGGTCGACTGGATCCCGTACCAGCTGCCGACGTTCGTCACCCCGGCGTTCCCGGCCTACGTGTCGGGCCACAGCACGTTCAGCCGGGCGGCGGCCGAGGTGATGACCGCGATGACCGGCAGCGAGTACTTCCCGGGTGGGATCAGCGGCTACACGATCCCCGCCGGCGACCTCAAGTTCGAGAAAGGACCGACCACCGATATCAAGCTCGAGTGGGCGACCTACTACGACGCGGCGGACCAGGCCGGTCAGTCGCGACTGCTGGGCGGGATCCACATCGTGGCCGATGACTTCACGGGTCGGCGCATCGGCTCGGAGTGCGGCCTCGCCGCTTGGGCCCGCGCCCAGACCTACTTCGCCGGCACGGCCGGATCGTGAGGCGGGCCGGTTGACCCGTCGGCGGCTCGTCGCCGGCGCGGCCCTCGCGGTCGCTGTCGTCGTGGTCGCGTTGGGGGCATGGTGGGTGGTCGGGCGTCTCGGCGCGACGACGCCCGCCAGCGCCCTCGGGCCGCCGCGCTTCGTCGACGTGACGACGGTCGCGGGCCTCGCCCATACCTACGTCGGGGGCGACGCGACGTTCATCGGGGGTGGCGTCGCGGTGCTCGATTGTGATGCCGATGGTCGGCCGGATCTGTACCTGGCCGGCGGTAACGGACCCGCCACCCTCTACCGCAACGTCAGCGCTCCTGGCGCCGGCCCGCGATTCACGGTCATGGCCGATGCCGCGACGGGCCGGACCGGCGTGATGGGCGCCTATCCGCTCGACATCGATGGCGACGGCCAGGTCGACCTCGCCGTCCTGCGCGTGGACGGGGCGGCGCTGCTGCGCGGCGTCGGGGGCTGCCGCTTCGAGCCCGCCGACGTGCGCTGGTCGTTCGCGGCCGACCCGGACTCGACGACTGCGTTCAGCGCCACATGGGAGGGCGCCGCGTCGATGCCGAGCCTTGCGTTCGGCAAGTACGTCCGCATCGACGTGGCGGGCAACGCGACCTTCGAGTGCCCCGACAACGCGCTGTTCCGGCCCCGGCCGGACGGTTCCGGCTCCGGCTCCGGCTATGGCACGCCGATTCGGCTGGCACCCGGGTTCTGTGCGCTGTCGATGCTGTTCAGCGACTGGGATGGCTCCGGTCGTCGCGACCTGCGGGTCAGCAACGATCGCCAGTACTACGACGACGCAGTCGGCCAGGAGCAGCTGTGGCGGATCGCGCCGGGCGAGCCGCCGCGCCTGTACACGGCCGATGACGGGTGGGTCCTGACCCAGATCTGGGGGATGGGCATCGCCAGCCACGACCTGACCGGCGACGGCTATCCCGAGGTGTACCTGACGAGCCAGGGTCCCAACAAGCTGCAGACGCTGCTGAGCGGACCGAACGTTCCGACCTATCGGGACATCGCGCTCAAGCGCGGCGTCGTCGCCACGCGACCATCGTCGGGCGGCGACCCGCTGCCGTCGACCGCGTGGCATCCCGAGTTCGAGGACGTCAACAACGACGGCTTCATCGACCTGTTCGTGTCCAAGGGGAATGTCGGCGAGCAACCGGATTACGCGATGCGCGATCCGAGCGACCTGTTCATCGGTGCGGTCGACGGGACGTTCTCGTCCGCTGCGGCCGATGCCGGCATCGTCGATTTCGAGCGCGGTCGGGGCGCAGCGTTGGCCGATCTCGACCTCGACGGCCTGCTCGACCTGGTGCAGGTCGACCTCGATGCGCCGGCGCGCCTGTGGCGCAACGTGGGCTCGGGCGGGGGCGACGCGGCCGTCGCCATGGGCCACTGGGCGGCGCTGTCGATCCGCCAGGCGGGCCCCAACCGCGACGCGATCGGGGCCATCGTCGAGGTTCGCGTCGGGCAGGCCGTACAACGGCGCGAACTGACCGTGGGTGGGGGCCATGTCGGCGGACAGCTGGGCTGGACGCACGTCGGCCTCGGCCCGTCGTCGACCGCTGAGGTGCGGGTGACGTGGCCGGATGGCGAGGTCGGTCCGTGGCAGCCCATCGAGGCGGATGGCTTCGCCATCATCGAGCGCGGCGCCGAGCCACGGGCGTGGCTGCCGACGTCGTCCGCGCCATGATCGTCGCGGCATGACCGATCCACTGGTCCTGCGCGCCGGCGACGTCCGACTGGCGATCGATCCCGACCTCGGCGCCCGCTTCAGCTCACTGCGCCTCGGTCACGATGAGGTCCTCGTCACCGAGGGCTGGGGGCCGATCCGCTGGGGCTGCTATCCGATGGCGCCGTTCGCCGGGCGCCTCCGCGACGGCCGATTCACGTTCCGCGGGCGTGCCGTGCAGCTGCCACGCAATCTGCCGCCCCACGCCATCCACGGAACGGTGTTCACCCGGCCGTGGTCGATCGTGACCCGCGCCGACGATCGGGCCGTCCTGGCGACCGACCTCGGGACGGACTGGCCGTTCGGCGGTCGGGTCACCCAGGCGGTCACCCTTGGCGCCGACGGGCTCGAGGCCACACTCGCGCTCGATGCGGACGAGCCGATGCCGGCCAGCCTGGGCTGGCATCCGTGGTTCCGCCGCCGCCTCGCCGGCACGGCCGAGGCGCCGCCGCCGAGCGCGGCGGAGCTGTCGTTCGATGCCGGCGCGATGTACGAGCGTGGCGCGGATGGCCTCCCGACGGGTGCCCTCGTGGCGCCCGGACCGCGACCGTGGGATGACGCATTCACCGACCTGCGGGCGTCGCCGATCGTGCGCTGGCCAGGCATCGTCGAGATCGCGCTGTCATCGACCGCGGACGTGTGGGTCGTCTACGACGAGGCGACCGAGGGGATCTGCGTCGAGCCGCAGACCGCCCCGCCGGACGCGGTCAATCTGGCAGCGGCCGGGGGGCGCGAACCGGATGTCGCGGACCCGACCCACCCGATGACGGCGTCGATGACGTGGCGCTGGCATCGGGCCAGCGACGGGCGCTGACGCGCGTGCGGGCTACGGGGCCGACGCCACCGGACGGTCGCCGGGCACGTTCACGCCGGTCACCCGGTTCTTGCCGGCGCGCTTGCTGGCGTACATCGCGCCGTCGGCGCTGATCATCAGCTCGTCGGCGGTCGAGCCGTCGTCGGGGTAGCTCACGACCCCGACCGAGAGCGACGGCTTGACGGTCTCGTCCGGCAGGTCGAGCGCCAGGTCCTGGACGCCGATGCGGATCTTCTCGGCGAGGACGTAGGCGCCGGTCGGGTCGGTCTCGGGCAGGAGCACGACGAACTCGTCGCCGCCATAGCGGGCCGCGGTGTCGATGCGGCGCACGCCGGCCATGACCACCTGGCCCACCGCGCGCAGGACCCGGTCGCCGTGGAAGTGGCCCATCCGGTCGTTGATGGTCTTGAGCTCGTCGAGGTCCATCATCAGCAGGCAGAACCCGCGTCCCGATCGGGCGCTTCGGGCGATCTCCCGTTCGAGTGCCGCGAAGAAGAAGCCGCGATTGAACAGCGCGGTCAGCGGGTCGATCGTCGACAGCCGGATGGCCGCGTCCCGCGAGCTGCGCTGTTCGCGGGCGATGACCATCGCGATGTAGGCCAGCAGGATCATCGCCGTCAGGTTGATGCCGACGGTCGCGGTGGTGATCGGGTTGGTGATGGCACCGGGCGGCGACCCGAGGATGACCGCCAGCAGATACCCGAGTGCCGCGGTCAGCGCCAGCCCGAGCGTGATCGGCGGGCTGACGACCAGCGCCGCACCGCCGACGATGAGCGGGTAGACGAAGAAGAACGGGCTGGCCACGCCGCCGGTCAGCGCCACGAGCATCGTGGCGACGGTGATCGCCACGGACCCCTCCAGCACGAACTTCGCGGCACCGAGCGTGTTGGCCGGCAGCAGGTCGTGGATGATCAGCACGAACAGGCCGGCCAGCGCCAGGAGGCCGAAGATCGCCGCCTGGTTCTGGGGCCACAGGTTGGTCACCCCGACGATCGTCGTGGTGGCCAGCAGGAACACCCAGCTGGCGATGCGCACGACCCGGTCGTAGGCTCGGGTCGGGACACCGTCTTCCGCCCGGTCGTCCTCGCCGCCGCCGACCACCGCCGCGGCCGCCATGGCGCGCTCGGTCCGCGCATCGAGGCGATCCTCATGGCGCGCGCCCGACCGCGCCCGGCCCATGGCCGGCGACGCGACGAGCGCAGCCATGACCACGAGATTCGCGACCACGGCGACCACGATCAGGGCGAGGATCGGCTCCAGCGGCATGACGGCCATCTTAGCCCGTCGGGTAGGCCATCCTTGTGGTGCGTCCGGGCCACGACGCGTCGCTGGTGCGTCCTGTCGACGCCTTTAGCGGGTGCCCCACTGATACGTCTGCTTGACCATCCGCAGATAGACGAACGTCTCGGTCTCGCGGACCCCGTCGAGCGCCCGCAGCTTCTGCGTCAGGAACTGCAGGAGCGCCTCGTTGTCCTCGCAGACGGTCTCGATCAGCAGGTCGTAGGTGCCTGCCGTGATGACGACGTAGTCGACCTCGGGCATGGCGGCGACCTGCTCGGCCACGGTGACCAGCTGGTCGGACTCGCAGCGGATGCCGATCATCGCCATCTGGTGGAACCCGAGTTTCAGCGGATCCGTGACACCGACCACCTGGAGGATGCCGCGCTCGATCAGTCGATTCGTCCGGGCCCGGACGGCGGCCTCGCTGACGCCAAGCTCCGCGGCGATCTGGGTGAACGGGCGTCGGCCGTCGGCCTGCAGGTGCTCGATGATCCGCTTGTCGAGGTCGGACACTTCCTCGCCGGACCGGTTGGCGGGCGGGCGGGTGCGGGACCTTCCGTCGGTCGTCATGGCGGAAGGGTACGGCGTCAGGGCGCGGGCGTGGCCTTGGCGCTGGCAGATGGCGCGGGCGCACTCGGGGCGGGCGCCGTCGGGGCGGACGCGATCGGAGCGGAGATCGATACGGCGACCGTCGTCCGTGCACGCAACGGTGCGAGCAGGAGATCCAGGGCCGCCACCAGCTCGCGCAGCCCCTCGGCCTGGCGACCGTCGGGCTTGCCCGGCTTGACCCCCGAGGTCGCCGGACCCCAGGTCACGAGGATGTTCGCCCCGGCGACCGCGATGGGGTGTTCGCCGCGGCCCGGCGCCTCGCCCGGCTTCCAGGCGACCGCCTTGGCCAGCGCGGCGCTCGTCCGGTACTCGGTCAGCCCGAGGGGCCAGCCGAGGTAGGTCGCGAAGATGCGCGTGACGATCGGCCCGTCGTCGGAGCCTGCGCTGGCGGTGTTGGGGGTGATGCTCAGGCCCGCGCGACCGAGCCCGTTGAACACGTCCTGTGCGGACGCCGGATCACCGAGGTGCGGGTTGGGGGTGACCACCGGGGTCGGGGCGAGCGTCGGCGCCGGCGTCGGCCCACTGGCGCCGCAGGCGGCGACGATGAGCGCGAGCGTCGTCAGGCCGGGTGCGACGAGCGCGGCAAGACCCCGCCGGCCGCGGGTGACGGTGATGGCCATGGCTGGTGCATTCTGCGGAGTGCGCTCGGGCGCGGTCGACCCTACGGAAGTACCCCCGGCCCGAGCAGCTCGAGCACCGGAGCGAATGCCTCGATGGACTCGCGGGTGATCGGGTCGAGCACGAGCTGGACACGATCGATGCCCTCGCGTTCGTAGGCGCACAGGACCTCGGCCATCGCCTCCGGGCTGCCCTCCAGCGGCGGATACGTCGGATCGGCGTACGACCCCTGGACGCGGCCCTCGCCACCAGGCAGGCGGACCTGCACGGCGACCGTCCGCTCGATGGCGGCCGGGTCGCGTCCCAGCGCACGGCACGCCTCGTCGACCTCGGCGCGGAGTGGTGGCACGCCGGCGGGGGAGTTGCCCGTGTCGGAGAACCACACGTTCCAGCTGTCCACGTATGGCAGGCTGATGCGCAGCATGCGCGGGCCCCGCGAGCCGATCATCAGCGGCGGTCCGCCGGGGCGCGGCCGGGGCAGCAGCTCGCAATCGCGCGCCTGGTAGTAGCGCCCGTCGAAGTCGATCGCGCCGTCCTGGAGCAGCGTGCGGATGATCGTGAACGCCTCCTCGAAGCGATCGATCCGATGGTCGAACGGGAAGCCGAACGCATGGAACTCGGTCTCGTTCCAGCCGGCCCCGAGACCGAGGATGAGGCGTCCCCCGCTGATCTCGTCGATCGTCGCGGCCTGCTTGGCGAGGACCGCCGGGTTGTGGAAGCTGGTGCAGGCGACCAATGGCCCGAACTCGATCCTCGACGTCACCGCGGCGATCGCTGCCAGCTGGCTCCAGGCCTCCCACGGACCGCGGGCCGGTCGATCCGGCCAGCGGTAGAGGAGGTGCTCCCCGACCCAAGCCGAGTCGTAGCCGAGGTCCTCGATCGCCCGGATCATGTCGAGCAGCTCGGGCCAGCGGACCTCGCGCTCGACCTCGGGCAGCTGGACGCCGACCTTCACGTCGCGTTCAGTGGGAAGCGGCCGGCTCGAGCGCCTCGCG
>DASSII010000072.1:0-4406 GCA_035692005.1 Candidatus Limnocylindrales bacterium
CTTCGCCATCGCGCCGGACGGGACCGGCAAGCGGCGTCCGTTGTCGACCGCCCCTGCGAACAACGAATTCGATTACCAGTCCATCGCCGTCTCGCCAGATGGGTCGCATGTGACCTTCACTCGCTGGTTCTCGCACGGACCGGACGGGCGACCGTACCCGTCGTCGCTCGGTTGGCTTCCGCGCGTCTACGTCTTGGACATCGCGACCGGGACGGAGGTGGCGTTGCCGACGCCAGCCGGGACGGGCCAGAGCGGCCCCGCGGTGTATTCGCCGGACGGGGCACTCGTCGCGTATGCCCGGGTCTACCGGGAAGGGGCGTTCCAGATCGTTGTCGCCAACGCGGACGGGTCCGGCAACGAACGGACCATCGGGCCCAGGAAGCCCGGGCCGACCGATGGCACCGACGTCGCTGCCTGGTGGAACTTCACGCCGGACGGGACCGCGCTGCTCGTCCGCTACGGGAACGACGAATGGGGCACCACCCAGATGCTCCCGCTCGATGGCTCGCCGGCGACCGACCTGGGCACCGGCGGCATGGACTTCATCGACATGCAGCGCCTCCGACCCTAGACGCTTCCGGCGGAGCGGGCGAGGCCCGCTCCGCCCTCAGGCGCGTCGCACGGCTACAATCGGGCCATGGCCCACCGTGTCACCCTGATTCCCGGCGACGGCATCGGTCCGGAACTGGCGGAGGCGGCCCGTCGCGTCCTCGACGCGTCCGGCATCGCCCTCGACTGGGAGGTCGTCGACGCCGGCGAGGCCGTGATGGCCGAGTACGGCACCCCGTTGCCAGAGCATGTCGTCGAGTCGATCCGGCGCAACACGGTCGCCCTCAAGGGCCCGATCACCACGCCGATCGGGGAGGGCTTCCGCAGCGTCAACGTCACGCTGCGCCAGGTCCTCGGCCTGTATGCCAACCTGCGGCCGGCGCGGAGCATCGTCGGCCTGCACACCCGCTACGAGGACGTCGATCTGGTCATCGTCCGTGAGAACACCGAGGACCTGTACGGCGGCGTCGAGCACATGGTCGGCCCCGATGCCGCGGAGACGATCAAGATCATCACCCGCGCCGCCTCCGAGCGGATCGCGCGGTTCGCCTTCGACTACGCGGTCGCCAACGGCCGGCACAAGGTCACGGCCGTGCACAAGGCCAACATCATGAAGCTGTCCGACGGCCTGTTCCTCGAGAGCTGCCGGACCGTGGCGGCCGACTACGCCGATCGGATCGAGTTCGAGGACCGCATCGTCGACAACATGTGCATGCAGCTCGTGCAGAAGCCCGAGCTGTACGACGTGCTCGTGCTGCCGAACCTGTACGGCGATATCGTCAGCGACCTGGCCGCCGGCCTGGTCGGCGGACTCGGCGTCGCGCCCGGCGCGAACATCGGGCTCGACGCGGCCGTCTTCGAGCCGGTCCACGGCTCGGCGCCCAAGTACGCCGGCCTGAACAAGGCCAACCCGACCGCCCTGATCCTGTCGGGCGCGCTGATGCTCCGCCACCTCGGGCACCCAGGGGCGGCCGAACGCGTCGAACGTGCGCTGCGCGACGTGATCGCCGAGGGCACGGCCACGACCTACGACCTCGGCGGACCGGCCGGCACGAGCCAGTTCGCCGACGCCATCATCGAACGGCTGACCGCCGACGCGTCCGCGTCCGCGCCCGAGCCGGCCGTCAGCGCCTGACAGCGCGACCGTCAGCGCGAAAGGAGCCGGAGTTCATGCTGGTCCGCTACCGGGGTGCGGAGGGGATGCTGGCCTGGGCATTCCACCGGATCTCCGGCGTGGCCATCTGGCTGTTCGTCATCCTCCACGTGATCGACATCTTCCTCGTCGGCTACGCGCCGGGGACGTACGACTCGCTGCTGTTCATCTACGCCACCCCGCCGGGGATCGTGATGGAGTGGCTGCTCGGGGCGGCGGTCCTGTACCACGCGCTCAACGGACTGCGCATCATCATCATCGACTTCTGGCCGCGGCTGACCCGCTATCACCGGCAGCTGTGGTACATCAACTGGCTGCTGTTCGCGCTGGTCGGGATCCCGGTCACCTGGGTCATCTTCGGCCAGTTCGCGCGGTCGATGGGCTGGTGGGCGCGATGACCGCGCGCTACGGACGCTCGGGCCGGGTCAAGCCCCAGGGTGACCGGTTCGAGACCGCCGTGTGGTACCTCATGCGCCTGTCGGGCCTCGGCCTGTTCGTGCTGGTGCTGACCCATTACCTCATCCTCCACGTCATCCACGACCCGGCCGAGCAGCACGCCTCCTGGATCGCCGAGTTCCGCTGGAGCAGCACGTTCTGGCGGGTGTTCGACTGGCTGATGCTGATGCTCGTCCTGTTCCACGCGTTCATGGGCGTGCGCGTCGTGCTCGGCGACGTGAGTGGTGGCCGCGCACCGGCGCTCCTGCGCTACGGGCTGTACCTGCTGGCGCTGGTCCTGTTCCTCATCGGCACCCAGGTCGTCCTGACCCTGCCAAACGTCGTCCCGAGCGCCTGATGGCGATGCAACACGACGCGCTCATCGTTGGGGCCGGCGGGGCCGGGCTGTGGGCCGCGGTCGAGCTGGCCAAGGCCGGCGTCGATGCGGCCGTCCTCACCAAGCTGTACCCGACCCGATCCCACACCGGCGCCGCCCAGGGCGGCGTGTGTGCCGCCCTCGGCAACCTCGAGGAGGACAGCTGGGAATGGCACATGTACGACACCGTCAAGGGCGGTGACTACCTGACCGACCAGGACGCCGCCGAGATCCTCGCCCGCGAGGCGATCGAGACGGTCATCGAGCTCGAGCACATGGGCCTCCCGTTCAACCGGACGCCGGACGGCAAGATCGACCAGCGCCGATTCGGCGGGCACACCCGCAACTTCGGCGAGGGGCCCGTCCGTCGGGCGTGCTTCGCGGCCGACCGGACCGGGCACATGATCCTCCAGACCCTCTACCAGCAGGCGATCAAGCACGGCGTGAAGTTCTACGACGAGTACCACGTCGTCGACCTGCTGGCGGACGGCGGTGACCTCGGCGACGGCGGTCGCGCCGCGGGCGTGGTCGCCTACCGGATCGCCGACGGCTCGCTGCACACGATCGGGGCCAAGGCCGTCCTGCTCGCGACCGGCGGGTTCGGACGGATGTTCCGGATCACCTCGAACGCCTGGTCGCTGACCGGCGACGGCGTGGCGCTGGCCTACCGCCACGGCGTCCCGATGCAGGACATGGAGTTCTACCAGTTCCACCCGACCGGCATCGTCGGTATCGGCATCCTCCTGTCGGAGGCGGCCCGGGGCGAGGGCGGCATCCTGCTCAACGGGGAAGGGGAGCGCTTCATGGAGCGCTACGCCCCGACCATGAAAGACCTCGCACCGCGCGACCTGGTCAGCCGATCGATCTACCAGGAGATCCGCGCCGGCCGCGGGGTCGACGGCAAGGACTACGTCTACCTCGACGTCCGCCACCTCGGGCGCAAGGTCATCGAGGAGAAACTGCCCGACATCACCGACTTCGCCCGGGTGTACCAGGGCGTCGAGCCGCTGACCGAGCCCGTCCCCATCCAGCCGACCGCCCACTACGCGATGGGCGGCATCCCGACCGATGTCCACACGCGGGTCACCCGCGACGCTGCCGGGACCATCGTGCCCGGCCTGTACGCGGCGGGCGAGACGGCCTGCGTGTCGGTCCACGGCGCCAATCGCCTGGGCACCAACTCGCTGGTCGATCTGCTCGTGTTCGGCCGACGGGCCGGCCGCCAGATGATCGAGGACGTCCGCGGCGTGGACATGCCCATCGTCGCTACCGACGCCGCCGAGCCGGCCCGTGCCGAGATCGAGGGGCTGCGGACGTCGAACGGCCGCGAATCGGTGCCACGCATCCGGGAGCAGCTGGCGGACGTGATGATGGACAACGTCGGGGTCTACCGCGACGAGGCACTGTTGACGGCCGCGCGGACCCGGGTCCACGAACTGCGCGCCCGCTACAGCCGCATCGGCATCACCGATCGGGGCACCATCTTCAACACCGACCTGCTCGAAGCGCGCGAGCTCGGCTACCTGCTCGAATGCGCGGAGACGACGGTCGCCTCGGCCCTCGCCCGCAAGGAGAGCCGGGGCGCCCATGCGCGCGAGGACTATCCCGAGCGCGACGACGTCGAGTTCCTGAGCCACACGCTCGCGACCAAGGGCGAGGGCGGCCCCAGGCTCACCTACAAGCCCGTGACCATCACCCGTTTCCAGCCCAAGCCACGGGTCTACTGAGCGCCGAGATGCAAGTCGACCTTCGGATCCTTCGCTTCGACCCCGAGCGCGACGAGCGCCCGCACTGGGAGGCCTACCTGGTCGAATGCGACCCGAAGAAGGACCGCGTGCTCGATCTGCTGCACCGGGTCAAGTACGAGCAGGACGGCACCCTGACGTTCCGGCG
>DASSII010000073.1:0-5687 GCA_035692005.1 Candidatus Limnocylindrales bacterium
CGAGCCGCGCCCTCGGGCTGCTCACTCCCGGGCTCGAGCGGCTGCCCAGTATCGCGCTGGACTACCTCCAGCTGGTCGGCCCGGCCGTGCTGGCGGCCCTGGCCGCGGTCAGCGTCATGGTCATCAGCGACGCGGCCGGCACGCCGCAGTTCCACGTCGGCATCGAGTGGCTCGCGGTCCTCGCCTGCCTCGCCGTCACGGCCTGGCGCCGCAACCTGCTAATCGGGCTGATCGTGGCCATCGCCATCGTGGTCATCGCCCGGAGCACCGGTCTGGCAGCCCTCCCGAGCTGACGGGCGCGGTCAGGAGCGCCTGGCCTCGGCCTCGATCTCGACCAGCAGGCTCGGGTGCATGAGCCCCGCGACGGCAACCATCGTCGCTGCCGGCCGGATATCCGCGAATATTTCGCCGTGGACCGCGGACAGGGCGGCCGAATCGGCCATGTCGCGGATGAACATCCGGGTGCGCACCACGTCCTCCAGCCGGAACCCGGCCTCGACGAGCGCACGTTCGATGATCGCCAACACGGCCCGTGCCTGGCCCGCGATGTCGCCGGGGTGGCGCGAACCGCCGTCTGGCCCGGCGTCGGTCGTGCCCGCCACCCAGCAGCTGTCGCCGACGACGATCGCCCGGCTGTAGCCGGCGCTCGCCTCCCACGGCCCGCCCGACGAGATCCGCCGGCGCCGGTGCGCGCGCGGGTCGGATCCGGCGCCATCGCCCGGGGGGGCGGTCACCCGGCCGCGACCGCCGCGGAGTGCGGATCGTCGTCTCGCCACGCCAGGACGACCGGGTCGCGGGCGATCGCCAGCAGCAAGCCCGCGAGGAGCGCGGTCCGGGGCACGATCGAGTCCACGTCGAGGTACTCCGCGGGCGAATGATCGTTGCCGCCGATGGGGCCGAGCCCGTCGAGACTGGGGACGCCCATGCCGGACGTCGTATTGGCATCCGAGGCACCGCCGGTCGCGGTGTCCGTGACCGAGAACCCGAGCCGCTCCGCGACCGCCTGGGCATGCTCGACGAGTCGGCCACTGCGCGCCAGCTTCTCCATCGGCTGCCAGGCGACCATGACCGTCGCCTCGACGGAGGTGTCCGGGATCTCGGTCGTCGCCACCAGGTCGCGGACCGCCGCCTCCACTTCGGCGAGGCCGACCGAGGTCGTCGCCCGGACGTCGACCTCGAGGTCGCACCGTTCGGCGACGACGTTCGGGCGGGTGCCACCGACGATCCGCCCGACGTTGACGGTGACCCCCGGCCAGCGGCCGTTGAGGTCGTGGAGCGCCCGCACGAGGCGAGCGGCCTCGAGGATCGCGCTGCGGCCCTTCTCGGGCTCGACCCCGGCATGGGCGGCGCGTCCGTGCACGGTCAGGCGGGTATCGAGGATGCCCTTGCGCGACGACACGATGTCGCCGTTGGCGCGGGCACACTCGAGGACCAGGCACGCGTCCGCGTCCGCGGCCACCTCGCGGATATGACCGACCGAGCTTGGTGAGCCAACCTCCTCGTCGGGGTTGGCGATGAATGTCAGCCGCTCGAACGGCAGGCCACCACGCTCCGCGATGATCGCCTTGAGCGCGTACAGCCCTGCCAACAGGCCGGACTTCATGTCGGTGACGCCCGGGCCGTGGGCGACACCGTCCTCGATGCGGAACGGCCGCTCGGCCGCCGTGCCCGGGTCGAACACGGTGTCCATGTGCCCGATGAGCATCACCCGCGGCCCATCGGGTCGGCCGTGGAACGTCGCGATGATCGTGCTGCCGAACCGCCCGGTCGGGTCGGGCCGGACGTCGATCTCGGCGCCGAGCCCCTCGAGGAACGCGGTGGTCCAGCGACCGACCTCATCGACGCCGGCCGGGGTGTAGGAGCCGCAGTCGATGTCGACCAGATGCTGCAGGTCGGCGAGGTAGGCCGGCAGGTCCGCGGCGATCGTGGCTCTGAGCGAATCGAGTTCCAGGTCGGTCGTCGGCTCGCTCATCTCGGTCGACATCGCCGCCAGTCTACCCGCCTCCACGCGTCGTCCGGGTTGCTATCCTGCCGGGACCGTGCGACTGATCGAGATCCGCCTGCTCGAGGGACCCAATGTCTATCGGCTGGAGCCGGTGGTCAAGATCGAGCTGGCAGTGGGCCGCCGGCGGACCTGGTACGGCGTCCGCGATCCGGGGCGCCACGCGCTGGTGCGGCTCGGCGCAGCGGTGCCGGCGCGCGACTGGCCCGACCGGGTGGCGGCCGTCATCGCCTGGCTCCGGCGGTTGCGCGCGGACCACGGCGAGGGACGCACGGGCCTCGCCGTCCATCGCTCGTCGGACCCGGGCTTCTGGATCGTCACCTTCCCGTGGGTCGGTGAGGAGCGTGCGCAGCTCATCAGCGAGGCGGCCCTGGCGCTGGCCGAACGCGACGTCTCGCCGTCGCGCACCGCCCAGCTGACCGGCGGGCAGGCGCGCCTCGTCGGGCGTTGGGCGGAACGGATCGGCGAGGCCCGGACGACGCCGCCGCCGTGGATCCGCGACGCCGATCGACGGGTGCCGGTGGCCTCGATCTCGGGCACCAACGGCAAGTCGACGGTCACCCGCCTGATGAGCCACATCCTGCTCCGGGCGGGCCGGCATGTGGGCACGACCACGTCCGACGGCGTCCTGGTCGACGAGCGGATGATCGACCCCGGCGACTGGACCGGACCGGGTGGCGCGCAACAGATCCTGCGCCGTTCCGACATCGATGTCGCCGTCCTCGAGACCGCCCGCGGCGGGATCGTCCTGCGCGGCATGGGCTACGAGTCGAACGAGGTCGGCGTGCTGACCAACGTGTCGTCCGACCACCTCGACCTGCAGGGCATCCATACGCTCCCCGAACTGGCCGAGGTCAAGGCGACCGTCTGCCGCATCACCAAGCCGAGCGGCTGGGTCGTGCTCAACGGCGACGATCCGCTCGTGGCCGCCGTCGCTCGACGGGTGCGGGCCAGGGTCGCGTTCTGCTCGACGGCCGCCGACGGTCACTTGCCGGCGGTCGTGCGCCGCCATCAGGCGGCTGGGGGGCGAACCTACCTGGTCAGCGACGGCTGGCTGACCGAGGTCGAGGGCTCGCGCTCGACGGCCATCGTCGAGGTCGCCCGGATCCCGGTCACGATCGGCGGCCTCGCGCGGCACAACGTGGCCAATGCCCTCGCCGCCGCCGGCGGGGCGCGTGGGCTCGGTGCGACGGTCGAGCAGGTGCGCGACGGGCTCATCGACTTCGCCCCCTCGGCAGATCGGTCGCCTGGGCGCCTCAACCTGTTCCGGCTCGGATCTCGCGTCGTCATCGTCGACTTCGCGCACAACGAGGCTGGCATCTCGGCCGTGCTCGATGTCGCCGAGGGCATCGCTGCCGGCGCGGCCGGTCGGACGGCGCCGATCACCGTGATCATCGGCACGGCCGGCGACCGGCCCGACGACACGCTGCGCGGCATCGGCCGGATCGCGGCCCGGCGCGCGCAGCGGGTGGTCATCAAGGAGACGCGCAAGTACCTGCGCGGCCGGAGTGCGGCCTCGGTCATCGGCGAACTGCGGGCCGGGCTCACCGCCGGGGGCATGGCGGCCGGCGACGTCCCGGTCTACGAGACCGAGACCGCGGCGCTCCGTGCGGAACTGAACGGGGCGGGCGGCAACGGGCACGGCCGGGGCGCCGAGGCGCCGCGGGTCATCGTGCTGATGTGCCACGAGGAGCGCGAGCGGGTGTTCGATCTGCTGCGGGATCTCGGAGCGCACGCGATCGATGTGGCCTCGGAGCTCACGACCCTCGTGCCGCGGCTGCAGGACCGGCCGCGCCGAGCCTGAGGGCGGCGCGGCCGGGGGCCGCGCGGCGGCACCCGACGCGCCACGACGGCGACCCAGGCGCCGCGCGGCCGGCGCGACGGCATTGCCCCGCGGGCTGTCCGCGGCGCATCATGGCGCGGTGCCCGGACGGATGGTCCGCTCCGGCGCGGCGTCGGGCGGCCCGCGGCGCGGCTCGCCTCGGCGCAGATGGAGGGTGTGAACCGTGGAGATGACGGCGGTCGGGATCGTGCTCATCGTGATCGCGGCGCTCGAGATCGCATTCATGGTCCGGGTCGTCCAGTCGAACATGCGGCGCGGTTGACCCGAAACAGCGCCAGGTCGATCAGACCCGGCGAGGCCACCAGCCCCTGACATCGACGCGGCCCGCGTAGCGCAGGTGCGGGGCCGTCGCCGGCACGCGCAGCCCGCAAGCGGCCGCGAGGGATTCCGTGTAGAAGGTGGCTTCGGCCGGCTGGAGCGGCCATCGAGCGTGGCGGATCTCCGTCCGTTCGACCCGCCCGACAGCGTCGATCGCGAACAGCCGCCAGCGATCCGTGAGCCACGCCTCGAGCGACCCCGGCGCCCCCAGCTCGACCGCCCCGATCGGCCGGTACTGGACGTCGAGCTCCGCGGTCGCTCCTCGATGATCGGTCCGTCGTGATCGATAGCGGACGGTGTCGCCCTCCCGTTCGATCGACATCGCGGCTCGGTAATAGGGCAAGTGGAACGCCGCGCGCGCACCCTCGACGGTCAGCCGGCTCGCCGCATCGAGGCTGAGAAACCACACGCCCGCGAGATCGCCGTGGCGCACATAGGTGCGGACATTGACCTCCGGAAAAGCGCTCAAGACGGGGGCCCGTGGAATGCCGCGCGGCGCGACATCCTCCATCCCGAACGGCACGATCCCAAGCCAGGCCCGGCCATCGAAGGTGTCGATCGCCAGGTCGACGGGCACGTGTGGCCGCAGCACCTCGGGGTCAAGCGGCCAGTGCGCGAACAGCAAGTCGACCCAGCGCATGCGCATGACCCACGGCCGGCGGTTCCCCATGGCGCGCAGCGTACGCGGGGGCTCTGCGACCGTGTGCTGACCTGGTGCTGCCTGACCGGCATCGAATTCGCGGTCACGGGCTTGGCAGCGACCGTTCCCCTGGCGACCGATGCCTCGGAGGCAGCAAAGCGGACCACAGAACAGGCCGAGCGGGCTGTTCGCACCCCGTGAAGGCATTGTGGCGCCCGCCAACGGACCCACAGCCCGAGATCGATGCCTCCGAGGCAACACCGCGATGATCGATGCGCCGACGTTGCGACGGGCCGACCGAAGGGCCGCTCCAGTGGTCCATCGCCACTCCCCGCGATCCGCCGCCGCACCCCGCGATCCGCCGCCGCCCCCGCGAGCTGGCACCGCCCCCGCGAGCTGGCACCGCTCCCGCGAGCTGGCACCGCCCCCGCGAGCTGGCACCGCCCCCGCGAGCTGGCACCGCCCCCGCGAGCTCGCACCGCCCCGAACATCCCTGGACGGATCGTTGGCAGACCTCGACGGTTGCCCGACCCGCTCGTGCTGCCGTGGTGTTGCCTGGGTGGCATCGAATTCGCACTCAGCGGCGGTGGTCGGGTCCCGGACTCGAGGGGCGGTGCGCCTATCCCTGCGATCGATGCCCCTGAGGCAGAGGACGGCGCCCAAGTAGGTGCCGAGAGGGTCTGGCGGCGGCGCCCGTCGCCTCGAAACCCCTTCGGCGGGACCTACAGCGCGCGATCGATGCCGCCGAGGCAACGCGCTGACGTCCAGGGGTGGCGCCCGCCCGCCGCTGGCGGCCCGACGCCCCGCGCCCCCGCGCCCGCCCGCCGCTGGCGGCCCGACGCCCCGCGCCCCCGCGCCCGCCCGCCGCTGTCGGCCCGACGCCC
>DASSII010000074.1:0-29740 GCA_035692005.1 Candidatus Limnocylindrales bacterium
AGGTCCCGGTGGGCTGAGCACGCAAAGTCGACCGCATCGCAGCAGCCATGACAGACTCCTCGTGATCGTCGCCCGCTAGCGGAGACACCCCATGGACGAACCGAAGCTCGGGCGCCTTCGCGTCTACAACCTGCTCATGGCAGTGCTCCATGCCGTCCAGGGCGTGCTCATGGTGGCCCTCTCGAACGACTTCGCGCTTCCGGTGACCGGGGCCTTCATGGAGGGGCCGCCCGGAACTATCGGCACGACGCGCGAACTGTTGACGGTCCCGCTCGGCCCCGCGGTCGCGGCGTTCCTGTTCATGTCCGCGGCCGCCCACCTGATCGTTGCCGGCCCGGCGTGGGGCTGGTATGCGGCACAGCTCGCCCGCAACCGCAGCTACGCGCGGTGGATCGAGTACGCGTTCAGCTCCTCGTTGATGATCGTGCTGGTGGCGATGATCACCGGCATCGCCGACGTGGCCGCGCTGGTGGCCATCTTCGGCGTGAACGCGTCGATGATCCTGTTCGGACTCCTTCAGGAGCACTACGAGGAGCCGGGGCGACCCGGCTGGCTGCCGTTCCTGTTCGGCTGCATCGCAGGCGCTGTGCCGTGGATCGGGATCGGTATCTACCTGTGGGCACCCGGCTCGGCCGCCGAGCCGCCCGCATTCGTGTACGCGATCTTCGTGTCGCTCTTCCTGTTCTTCAACTCATTCGCGATCAACATGGTGCTCCAGTACCGGCAGATCGGTCCCTGGCGCAGCTATCTCTTCGGCGAGTACGTCTACGTCGCGCTCAGCCTGGTCGCGAAGTCGGCGCTTGCCTGGCAGGTCTTTGCCAATACGCTCGTTCCCGGCTGAGCCACCGGCGGCCGTCGAAACCATTGACGGGAGGCGAGCGGACGATCAGCGATCCACGGCCGGTTGGTCTCGACGGATCACAGCCGCGGGTCGTCGCTCCACGTTTCGCGTCGCCCGAAGCCCCGGGCCAGCTTGACCATGTCGATCAGGAGCAGCACGGCCGCGACGTCGAAGAGGACAAGGATGACGTCCACGGCCTAGGCCTCGACCGCTCGACTGTCCGCGAGCTCAGGCGCCGGGGGCAGGTGGGTGAGCGCAAGGTTCTCGAGACGTCGTAGCTCATCCTCGTAGGTCGGGCTGAGCAACCTCGCGGCGAACATCCGGGTCAGCACTCCCCCGACGCCCTCCTCGTCGATCACGGTGTCGATCCGGACCCGCGCACCCCGGGCCGCCGGATCGACGGAGAAGGTGGTCTGGATCCCCGAACCGGTCTCGACGAGGGTCCGGCCGGGCACGGGCTCGGTGATGCTGGAGACGATGGTTCGGCGCCGACCGCCGAGATCCAGCGACACGGAGATCTCGGTTCCGGCACCGACGCCGCCACGCAGGACCTCCTGTTCGGAGAACGCCAGCGGAAGGAAGCCGCCTGGCCGATGGTGGTGACGGTAATCCGCGATGCAGTGGTAGATCACCCGTGCCGAGGCATCGATGTGCCGCTCGGCGCTGAACGTGGTTCTCATCGTCGCTCCTGTGGTTGCCCCGCTTGCTCGACAACCACCTACGAGCGGACGTGCAGCATTGGATCTCGACCCGGCGAGCCCCGTGGATGCGCTCGGGAGCAGGGTGCGTTCAGGCGACCTCTGGCGGTTCGATCGTCGCCAGCACCTTGCGCAGCAAGGACTCGAGCGTGGCGAGCTCCTCCGGGTCGAGCCGCGCCAGGATCTGCTGCTCGCTGGCAGTGTTTGCGCCGACCGCCTCGTCGACGAGCTCCAGGCCGCGATCCGACAGTTCAACGATCACGCCGCGGCGGTCGTCCGGATCGGGCAATCGGGTGACGAGCCCGCGCTTCTCGAGTCGATCGAGCCGAGTCGTGACCCCCGCCGAGGAGAGCATCAGGCCCTTGCCGATCCTCGTCGGCGACAGGCGATGCGGCGGGCCCGCGATCCGCAGCGCGCTCAGCACGCCGACCTCGCCGCGGTTCAGGCCGAATCGCCCGAACACTTCCTCTTCCCGTAAGGCGACGTGGCGACCCAGGCGCGCCAAGCGAGCGGTCACCTGGAGGCCCCCGACGCCGAGATCGGGGCGGATCTGCGCCCATCGGTCGATGAGTCGATCAGTGAAATCTCGAGCCATGACGTCATCTTACACGCCTCTTGACTATTACCGTAGTATCTCACTTCTAAGTTACTCGCATGATAGGTAGCATCGATGAACCCGACCAGCTTCGGGCAGGTGGACGGCGTTGACGGCGACGAGGAACTCGTCAGCCGGGTGGCCCAGGGCTCGGACCTCGCCCTTGCCTCGCTGTACGACAGACATGCCAGCGCGGTCTTCCGGACGGCGCTGTCGGTGAGCCGGGATCGGGGCGTGGCGGAGGAGGTCGTGCAGGAAACGTTCCTCACCCTCTGGGATCGGGCTGAACGATTCGACCCGGCCAGAGGTTCGCTGTCCGCCTGGTTGTCGACCATCGCCCGTAATCGCGCGATCGATCGACATCGGGCGAACTCGCGGCGACTCGACGCGGCACCGTTCTCGGTGCTGACGGCGGATCAACCGGATCCTGCCGCAACGGTCGAGTGGCTGGTCGCCGCCGGTCGACTCGTCGGTGCCGGCGCTCCCGAACCGGAACCCGACGTCGCCGTCACGAGGAGCGAAGCGGGCGTCGCTGTCGAGACCGCCCTCATCGATCTGACGGCACCAGAGCGGCAGGCGATCCTGCTCGCCTATCGCGACGGCCTGACCCAAGCCGAGATCTCGACGCACCTCGGGTGGCCGTTGGGAACGGTCAAGACGAGGTCGAGACGCGCCCTCCGACGTCTCCGGGTGGCGCTCGAGCCGATGGCCGCAACGCGGACCCCGAGCTCCCTGGAGCGTCAGCCCGACCGACTGGCGTTGGTTCCGGGCGCGCCGGAACCGTGCGCCGCGCCGTGCTGATCAGCCCCGAAATCCAGTGACCAGACGTCGACCGTAGTCGTTTGCCCTGTCGCACTCTGCACGGGACGAATGCCTTCGGGCGAGGAGCATGACCATGCCGACATACCTGGACATCCACGACATCCCTGGCATCAAAGCCAGCGACGTCGTCGGGGCTCACGAAGCCGACGTCCGCGTCCAGGACGACTACGGGGTGGACTACCGGCACTACTGGGTGGACGAGGAGGCCGGCAAGGTCTTCTGCCTCGTCGACGCACCCGATCGGGAGACCGCCGCCAAGGTGCACCGCGAGGCCCACGGCCTCGAGGCGCACACGCTGCACGAGGTCCTGCAGGGGGCCTGACCGCGACGTCCGCCCCGACGCGCCATCGCGTCGGGGCGTCGACGGCACAGAGCGCTGGCGGGCGGCGCCGTGTTGCCTGGCGGCGCGTCGTGACGTCCCGTTCTCCGGGCACGGGCAGGTTCCAGCGTGGTTGGCACAAGCGACCTGGATCCGGTTCGCTCCGTCCGAACCTCTCGTCACCCTGGAATCGCCGACCTGTCGGGCCGGCGTCTCGTCGCAGTTTCCAGCCTCATTGGCGATCCGAGCGGAACCGCGGCGGTTGCACCAACCAGGCTGGAAAGCGGCGGCAGAGCAACGGAGGCGGAGGCACGGCGGCGGCACGCACGGCAGCGGCTGGCGCGGCGAAGCCCGCGCCCGCGCGACGAACCGGGAATCGGGCCCCGCCTCAGCCGATGATGTTGCGCTCCACCACCCGCCGGCCGGCCGCCAGCCGCTCGTAGGCGAAGACCGACAGGTCGAGACTGACGTAGCGGCCATGGACGACCAGCTCGCTGATCGCTCGCCCGACCGCGGGAGCGTGCTGGATCCCGTGCCCGCTGAAGCCATTCGCGAACAGCAGGTTGGTGATCTCCGGATGCGGCCCGATGATCGCGTTGTGGTCGACCGTGTTGACCTCGTAGTAGCCGGCCCAGGCGTTGGTGACCCGGACGGCATCGAAGGCCGGCACGCGTCCGGCCAGCGCCGGCCAGAGCCGGTCCTCGAACAACCGCCGATCGACTTCCAGCGGCAGATCCGCGAGGTCGTCGGACTCGGCGGGCGCGATCGCGCCGATGAACGCGCTGCCGTCGGGCCGGAACCACGCCCCGCTTGGATCGATGACGAGCGGGCAGCCGGACACGGCCAGCGAGCTCTCGAAGACGAACACGCAACGGCGGCGTGCCTCGACCGGCAGGTCGACCCCGCCGAAGCGGGCGACCTCGCGCGCCCACGGCCCCGCCGCATCGACGACCACATCACAGGCGACCGTCCCGCCCTCGGCAAGGGCCACGGAACGGATCCGACTGCGCTCGACGCCAAGGCCGATGACCGCGTCGGCGACGTATTCGACGCCGAGCGAGCGCGCCTTCCGCCGCAGGCCGGTCAGGAGCGCGTAGCCATCGAACCACCCCTCGCCGGCGAGCCCGAGCGAGCCGAGAGCGATGCCGTCGACGGCGAGCCACGGAAAGCGCGCCGCGAGCTGGCTCGGCCCGAGCAGCGTCACGTCGGCGCCCTCGGCCACCTGGGTCTCGTGGTTCGCTTGCAGCAGCAGGGCGCTGGTTGCCGTCGCCAGATAGAGATAGCCGGCCTCGTGCAGGCCGATGTCCACCGCGTCGGATGAGGCGCCGACGGCCTCCGGGAGGGCCAGATGGCGGTCTGCCTGACGCAGCCAGTCGAACGAGAAGCGTGACATCCGGATGTTCTCCGGGGTCGAGAACTGCTGGCGGATGGACGCCGCCGACAGCGCCGACGACGCACGCCGGTAGGTGGGGTCGCGCTCGATGACGCTGATCCGCCCGCCGAATCCCGGGTCGGCGGCAAGGAAGCAGGCGATCGCGCTCCCGATGGCGCCGCCGCCGACGATGGCGACGTCGACCGGCCGATTCACCGCCGCCCCTCGCGGACGCTCGGCGTGCGACGCGCGCGGGGCCGCCTCACGAGCCGACGAGACGCGCCCGCAGCAGGTCCGCGCCCGCCCGATCGGCGACGCGACACGCCCAGGCTCCGTCGGGCTCGCGCCAGGCCGCGACCTCGACCGTGGCCCCGGCGTCCGCGGGCCGGGCGTATTCGAGGCGAAGCGTGCGCGGGATGGCGCGGACCTCGTCAAGCCCGCCCTCACCGAGGATCCGTTCCTCGACCCAGTCCGCATAGACGGCGTTGTTGGCGTGGTCCATCGGATCGAGCTCCTGCGGTCGAACAGCGAACGACACTCGCGTCGCACCAGCCGGCGGCGCATCGAGCGCCACCCTGGCAAGCGCCAGCGGGGCGTCCGGCGCACCGAACACCGGAGCGAATTCGGGCAGCACCCGGGTGGGGGCGCCGCGGGCGTCGAGCAGCACCCAGTCAACGTGCGTCCAGGCCACGAGGGAGCCATCGCCGTCGAGGAACTCGGTCCGCCGCCGGGCCCAGACACGACGCCAGCCGACGACCCGTGTCGTGCCGACGAGCCCATCCCCGACGCGCGCCTCGCCACCGACCCACACCTCCGCGGCGCGTGCCAGCCAGGTCAGCCCGCGCTCGGCGTACCACGCCCGGGTGAAGCCCCGGTCCGAGGAATGGAACCAGGCCAGATCCTGGGCGTAGCGCAGCACCACCGAGGTCCGCAGCCGGCCGTCCGGCCCAGCTTCGTCGAAGCGGACGCGATACGGCGACGAACACGCGTCGGGCTCGCGGGCGGCGGTGCTCATCGGCCGCCGACGGCCAGGTCGTCCAGCGCCTCGAGGGCGACCACCGCGGTGCCAGACCGCGGCGCGTGGGTCCGCTCGAGGCGGACGTCGCAGGAGCGCCTGGCATCGAACACGACGAGCGCCACCGCAAGCGGTTCGTCCTCATCCGCGGCATGTGCGCGCGCGTCATCGAGCTGATGCAGCACGTCGTCGTTGATCCCGCGCGCACCCCACTTGCAGTCGTACGCCTCCGCGAGGCCCGGACGCTCGACCGTCACGTCGTACGGGTGGATCTCCGCCCGTACTCCGTCGAACAGGATCCGTCGCTCACGGCGCACGGCTGCGGGCCCCACGCGTCGGGCCAGAAGCCGCGCCGTCAGCTCCTCGACGATCGCGCCACGGAGCTGATCGCGGACCTTGTCGCCGTGCTCGGCGACCTCGATCGATACGGCCAGCGTCGCCTCGGCCCGGGTCCGGAGCGCGCCGCCGGGGTCATCCGCGATGGCGGGGTCGAACAACGACGGGAACATCGCCATCCAGGTCGCGGGGTCGGTGGTCTCGCCGTTCATGACCGCTCGAGCGAGCACGCGCTCCGCGCTCGAGGCGTCGACCAGGCAGTCCGCCGCCCGGCCGACCAGCGGATCGGCCTGGATGCCCGCGTACACGACCGCGCGTCCGTCGCGCGCGGCGTCCTGGAACCTCATGACGCCTCACCGAGGGCGACGAGGACGACCTGCGGGAACGTCGACAGCCAGTCGATCGCGCGGTGCGGGTCGTCGATCCGCGCGATCTGGTCGATGGCCAGGTCGATGGCGACGACCACGGCGGGCGGCAGGGACTCCGTGGCGCGCGCTGCCGCGACCGCGTCGAGGCGGTCACGCCAGGCCGTGGTCAGGTCGTTGACATACGACCATTCGTCCTCGACGGACTCGCCAAGCTCGGTCAGGCGCGCGTAGGCGTCAAGACTGCGGTCGATGGCGTCGCCGACGGTGGACTCCTGGGTGCCGGTCATCGCCGAAGCGTACGCCGCGACGCCCGGCCCGATCCGGTCAGCGGTCCGGTGCCACCGCGGTGCGGGTCGGCTGCGGGGTGCGCTTGGGGGTCGCGCGGGCGCGGATCCGTTCCCGGGTCGTCGGCCGTTCCGCGCGGCGCAGGAGTTGCTCGAGCTGCCGTCGAGCCTTGTCATCCCACGCCCTGGAGTAGGCCTTCGTCGCGTCGCGCCTGACCCGCAGCGCCTCGGCCCGATCACCGGCCGCCTCGAGATCCGCGACGCGGTCGAGGATCGCCCGATACAGGGTCGGAAGCTCTTCAGCGGCCGCGTTGGGGTCCATCGTCGCTCCACCATCGGCGACGATGCGCCCGGGTGGAATAGCCCAGCGGTCCCGGCCGCGGGCGCCGAATGGCTCAGCGCCGCCTCATGCACCGAGGCTTCGCGCGTCAATCCCCCGGGTGAGCGCCGCTGCGGATCTCGAACGAGGTGAACCTGCCCGTGGCCGAGGACCAGGTCGGCAGCACCCGCTCGACGAGCGCTCCGGCCGGCCCCTCGGTCAGCGAGGAGAGCAGATCTTCGAGCGCCCACATCGGCCCTTCGGCCACGCACCGAACGCCATCGGGGGTGTTGGCCACCCAGCCGACGACGCCGAGGTCCATCGCGCGCCGCAGGACGAAGTACCGGAACCCGACGCCCTGGACCCGTCCGCGCGTGGTCGCATCGAGCCGACGCAGGGCGTCAGCAGGCGTGTCGGCTGGCGCCGGCCGTCGGTCCGCGTCCGGCTCCATCACGCGGCGGCCCGGCGGGTGCTCGGCGCAGCCAGCGCCAGGTCGTCGAGCACGAGCTCGGGCGACACGTTCGCCGCCAGGAGGACCGCCGCGCGCCCGAGTCGATCGAGGAAGGCGACGAGCGAACGCTGATCGGTCGCCGCGGCAGCGGTCTCGAGATCCTCGAGCAGGCCGACATCGCGAACCGAGCGTGTCAGGCCGCGCTGGGACAGCATCGCATCGCGGATGACATCGCTCCACACACCGACGACCGCGTCCGCCACGCGGCGACGCTCGGCGGCCGGGACGCGAGCCACTGCGCCAGCGTCGTCGGCCTCGGGATCGGTCGGACCACTGGTGTCGTCGCCACCGTTGGGCGTCGCTGGCGTGGCCGCCTCGGTCGCGGCGGTCCGCCTGCGCCCGGCCGGCAGCACGCCCGGCGATGCGTCGGTCGACGTGGCGATCAGCGCACCGCTCGCGGCCAGCCCGGCCGCCGTCGTTCGAATCGTGAGCAATCGATCGGCGGCACGCGCGGCCAGCAGATCGAGCAGCGTCCGTGCCAGCTCGTCACGGGCTCGCAGGGCATCGGGCTGCGACGCCCAGCCCAGGGCGACCCCAGGTCGACCACCGGAGATCCGGGCCAGACGGGCGGCCAGCGGCGCATCCGCCGCCCCGTGCTCGGCAAGGATCGTCTCGATGTCACGCACCCCGACCGGCCCAAGGCGCAGTCGGGCTGTCCGCGACCGGATCGTCGGCAGGAGCGGTTCCTCCGCGTCGGCGCACAGGACGATGGTGACGCCGTCTGGTGGCTCTTCGAGCGTCTTGAGCAGGGCCGACTGCGCATCCTCGTTCATCCGGTCGGCGCTCTCGACGATCGCCACGCGGGCGCCGCCCTCCACCGGCAGCAGGGCCAGCTCGGTGATCAGGTCGCGCACGCCACGGACCTTGGCGCCGGGCCCACCGATCACGACCTGCCGACCAGGACCGTCAGGGCCGAGCCGGTGCAGGTCCGGATGGCTTCCGTGCGCGACGAGGCGGCATGCTCGGCAGACGCCGCACGGACGCGCCGCCACGTCAGGCGCGCTGCACAGCAGACCCGCGGCCAGGTCCGACGCAAGCGTCGTCTTGCCGACCCCTGCCGCCCCGACCAGCAGGACGGCGTGCGGCGCGCCGCCGCGGATCATCGAGCCGACCGCCGCGAGCGCGGCCGGGTGACCGCGCGTTCGCGCTCCGTCCATGACCCGACCGATCAGGCGGGCTCGGCTGAATCGGCCGCCTTGCGCGTTCGACGCTTCGGCGCAGCTTTCGGCGCCGCGTCGGATGCATCCGTTCCATCGGTCGGGGCAAGCTCGGCGCTCGGCGCGGCGGCCTTGCGGGTCGTCGTCCGCCGTTTCGGCGCGGCCTTCGGGGCGGACTCGGCGGTCGCGTCGGCTCCGGCAGCAGCGTCGACGGTGGTCGACGTGCGGGTCGGCGCTCGTCGCTTCGGCGCCGCCGGGGCGGCGTCGACCGCGGCCGGATCGGACGACGGCTCGGCGACCGCTCCGGCCTTCGACGCGGTCGTGCGCCGCGTCGTGGTCCGTCGCTTCGGGACGGCCTTGGCGGCGTCATCCCCGGCATCGACGGTCGGTGCGGCCGCGACCGGGGCATCGCTCCGCTCGGAGGTCTCGGGCCGCCGGCTGGCCGGCTTGTTGCCGACCTGCGCGCGCAGGAGTGCCTCGAGCTCCGGCGGGACCTCGCTCCACGGTTCGGCCGATCCGCTCCGCGCGGCTCCCTCGCGCGGCCGTTCGTCGCGACGGCCGAAGCCGCGATCGTCGCGCGCCGGTCGGTCGCGGTCGGCTCGGTCTCGCTCGGTCGCGCCGGTGCGGCCGCTCACGTCCGGATAGCGGTTGATGCCGCCGCCGCCGCCACGCCCGTAGCGCTCGCGCTGCATGGCCGCCTGGTAGGCGGATCGACCGCCACGCGGTCCGCCCCGACCGGGCTGGCCGCCGCGGCCGGCCTGGTTCCCGCGACGCTGCTCGGCGATGAGGTACTCCGGGATCTCCGGCTCATCGAAGTCCTCGTCTTCGTCCACCAATGGCGGGAGCTTGGCTCCGGTCGGCGCGGCCGTGGTCCCCAGCTGGGAATCCCAGACCGACCCGAACGGGGTCGAGCGTGGCCCGCGCGGTGCGACGGGCGCCTCCTCGACCTCATCCTCGTCGTCGACCTCGGCGACGGGGCGCGAGGGCGCAGCGCGCTCGATCGTGGAACCGGTGACGGCGGCCTCGGCACCGTCCTCACGGCCCCGACCGCGGCCACGGCCACGGCCACCCCGGCGTCGGCGCCGGCGGCCGGCATCCTCATCGGCGCCGTCGACCGCATCGGCCTCGCCGACGGTCGTCGCCTCGCTGACGGCGGGTTCCTCGTTGACGGCGGGTTCCTCGTTGACGGCGGCCGCGGCCGGCACGCCGGCGTCCCCGACATCGTCCAGGGTGAACACCTCGGCGGCAGCCAGGTCCGCCTCGGTCAATGACCCGACGGCCTTGGACAGGCGCTCACCGGGCAGCGCCATCAGGCCCTCCGCGTCCCGCGCCGATGCACCGTTGGTGGCGGCGGTCGTTCGCGTTCGGCCGCGACCCCGGGTCGCGCCGGTGGACACCGGGGTAGCCTCGCCGGTGCGCGAGCGGCCACGGCCACCGCGCGCACCGCGGCCACGGCCCGCGCCCGTTCCCTCGGTCTGCTTGTCAGGCACCTCGGTCATCGACAGGTCGACATCGCCGTCGGCGACGCGGCGGCCGGAGCGCGAGCCCTTCTCGACCCGCGCCAGCTGGATGATGTCGGTGAACAGGTCGGCGACCTCGATCAGGTCCGAGCTGGTGTTGCCACGGAAACTGATCACTTCGACCCGGACACCCTGTTCCTGGACCGCCCGGATGGCCGGCGCGAAATCGCCGTCGCCCGACACGACGATGGCGATATCGAGGTTCCGGGCCGTCTTCATCATGTCGACGACAAGCTCGATGTCGAGGTTGGCCTTGACCTTGCCGTCGCCGTACTTGCGGATGTCCTTGCTCACGACCTTGTAGTTGCTGCGCCGCAGGAAGTCGTGGAAGTTGCGCTGGTTCTCGTTGTCCGGATCGAGACCCGTGTAGGCGTATGCGCGCACGAGGTCTCGGCCTGCCGTTGCCGATTTGAGGAGCGTGACGTAATCGATGTCCACGCCAGCGGCCTTGGCCGCATAGAAGATGTTCGCCACGTCCACGAAGACGGCGACGTTCTTGCTCACAGATGACTCCTTGAGTCGATGTTCGATGGTCGCCCGACCGGCGCGATCACGCTGCTCGGTGGGGCGGATGATCAGCTGTGGCGCGTGGTGCTTCCCACCGCGGCCACGGTTCGTTGGATGCGCGGACCCGCCGGGGCGAACCCCAGCGCCGCCCAGCGACCGAGGGTCGCCGGATCGTCCGGGCGGGTTGCCTCCACGAGGGTGCAACCCTTGTTGCTGGCCGAGCGGAGGGCCTCTTCGAGGAGGGCCTCCGTGATTCGGTCGGCGTCATGGTCGGCGTCGACGACCAGGAGATCGATGGTGCCCACGAAGCCACCCGCTCGAACGGACGGACGGAGGGCCAGGACGGCCCCGCCCACGACGCTCCGATGCGCCTCGGCGACGAAGATGCTGGCCTGCGGCAGGTATACCAGCTGACGGAGCAGATCCGCGGCATCGAGCGGGCTGGCATCACGGCCGACGCGAAGGTCCGCGTCGCTCAAGGCGACGAGACGATCGATGTCCGTGATACGGGCGGCTCGGACCAGGTATTCCACGCCGAAGGTCGGTACCTCGCAGGACGGCGACCGTCGCCCCTCGACCGGGGCTCGTTCCGACCCGGGGCCGGCTCCGGCGGCCCGCGACCCCTTCGCAGTCGTGCGCACGGCACGGTCCCGGGGTGCGGCCGACCGGTATTGCATTCGGGTCGCCGGTGCCTATGATACGGCATCGTTTCGGCGGTCACCTGCGCGCCGCTCGGATACGGTCCTGCGTCCTCGTCCGTCACGCACCGCTGCTCGCTCCCGTCGGCGCCCTGGGAGGGCAACGCCGCCGGGTGACGAGCCACAGGGTGGTCGGACGTCTTCGCATCTCCGGTCCGGGAGGGTCGCAAGTCGCCGACCGAAGGTCGTCCCGGGACCGCCGGGCGATCAGGACATCAGGAGGAGAGTGGATGAAGATTCGCAAGCTGGCGGCGGTTGCCGCTGTGGCTGCTCTCGCCTTCGGGGCGTGCAGCAGCACACCGGGCGCCGGTGGTGCCAAGGGTGAGATCGAGATCTGGTCTTCCCTGCCCCGCCAGGGCTCGAGCAAGGCGCAGACCGACACCATCGTGAACGCCATCAACATGGCGATCGAGGAAGCTGGCGGCAAGGCCGGCGGCTACACCATCAAGTACGTGGACAAGGACGACTCGACCGCTGCCGCCGGCAAGTGGGACGAGGCGACCGAGATCAAGAACGCCAACGATGCCGTCGCGAACGACAAGCTCGTCGCGTACATCGGCACGTTCAACTCGGGCGCGGCCAAGCTGTCGATCCCGATCCTGTGCGCCAAGGGCATCGTCATGATCAGCCCGGCCAACACGGGTGTCGGCCTGACCAAGGCCTTCGAGCCGGGCGAGCCGGACAAGTACTACCCGAACGGCTGCAAGAAGAACTACACCCGCGTCATCCCGAATGACGCGCTGCAGGGCAACGCCGGCGCGCTGTGGGCCTCACAGCTCGGCGCCAAGAACGTCTACCTGCTCGACGACACCGAGGTCTACGGCAAGGGCATCGCCGACGTCTTCAACCAGAAGGCGGGCGACTACGGCCTGACCATCCTCGGCCGCGATGGCATCGACGGCAAGGCTCCGGACTACAAGGCGCTGGCCGAGAAGGTCAAGGCCACCAACCCGGACCTCGTCTACTACGGTGGCATCACCCAGAACAACGCCGGCCAGCTGTGGCGCGACCTGCGCGACGCGATGCCGAACGTCAAGATCATGGGCCCCGACGGGGTCTATGAGAACGAGTTCATCCAGGCGGCCGCCGAGGCCGCGGAAGGCAGCTACATCACGTTCGGTGGCGTTCCGCCGGACAAGCTGACGGGCGCCGGCGCCGACTTCGTCAAGAAGTACACCGAGAAGTACCCGAACAACCCGGCCGAGGGCTACACGGCGTATGGCTACGAGGCGGCCAAGGTCGTCCTCGCGGCGATCGAGAAGGCTGCGGCGAAGAACCCGGCCGACGTGCTGGCACTCCGGGCGGCGGTCCTTGACGAGGTCAAGGCCACCAAGGACTTCTCCGGCGCGCTGGGGACATGGAGCTTCGACGCCGATGGCGATACGAGCCTGACCGAGATGTCCGGCCTGATCGTCAAGGGTGGCGAGTTCGTCTTCGAGACCGTCATCAAGTAACCCTTCCTCAGGAAGGACCACTTGACCGGCCGTTCGGCATCCGCCGGACGGCCGGTCGTCCACTCAGCCGCAGGCACCGCTGAGGAGAGGCGTTGGAGGAACTGGCGAAGGCCCTCACGATCGGCCTCAACAACGGCCTGATCATCGCGCTGATCGCGATCGGCTACACCCTCGTCTACGGCATCCTCGAACTCATCAACTTCGCCCATGCCGATGTGTTCATGCTCGGCACGGCGTTCACGTTCTATGTCACTGAAGTGATCGTCCGCGTGCTCGGCATCCCGGCCGGGTCAGGACTGGCGCTGCTGCTGACGTTCGCGTCGTTGCCGCTCGTCATGATCTTCACCGCGGTGATCAACGCGAGCATCGAACGGACGGCGTATCGGCCCTTGCGCAACGCGCCCCGGCTCGCGCCGCTGATCAGCGCGATCGGGATGTCGTTCGTCCTGCAGAACGTCGGCCTCGTGTTGCTCGGTCCGTCACAGAAGGCGGTCGAACCGGTCCTGCCCCGGACGGACATCCTGACATTTCCCAACGGCGCGTCGTGGTTCGGCCTCGATGAGCTGATGGTCCTGGCCGTGACGATCCCGTTGCTGCTCGGCCTGCGCTGGTTCGTGGGCAGCACGCGCCAGGGCAAGGCGATGCGCGCGACCGCGCAGGATCGCGAGGCGTCGGGCCTGATGGGCATCGACGTGAACCGCACGATCTCCCTCACGTTCCTCATCGCCGGGGCCCTGGCTGGCGCCGCCGGCCTGGTCGTCGCCCTCTATTACGGGCAGACCTTCTTCCAGTACGGCTTCCAGTTCGGCCTGCTGTCCTTCACCGCAGCCGTGCTCGGAGGCATCGGCAACCTGACGGGCGCGGCGATGGGCGGCATCGTCATCGGCCTGATCGGGGCGCTGTCGGATCGCTTCCTCGAGGCGAAGTGGACGTCGGTGATCGTGTTCACGATCCTGATCCTGGTCCTGATCTTCCGGCCGACGGGCCTGCTCGCCGAGAAGCAGTCGGAGCGCGCCTGACATGACCACGGCTGTCCGCTCCCGCCGCCCGGCCGTGTCGAACCCGTTCGCGTCGATGGATCCGCGCCGCCGGCGCATCGGCGTGCTCGTGATCCTGGCGGTGCTCGCGGTCGTCTACCCGGTCGCCTTCCGAGCCCTTGAGTCGACCTTCCCGTTCATCCCGTGGCCCGGCACGGCGGTCCTCATCACGTGCGCCACGTTCGGGATCCTGGCCCTCGGCCTCAACATCGTGATGGGCTTCGCCGGCCTGCTCGACCTCGGCTACGTGGCGTTCTACGCCATCGGCGCCTACACCACCGCCTTCCTCGCGTCGAGCCATTTCGGCATCCACATCAGCTGGTGGATCGTGGTCTGGATCGCCGTCGCGACTGCCGCCATCTTCGGCATCCTGCTCGGCGCCCCGACGCTCAAGCTGCGCGGCGACTACCTCGCGATCGTGACCCTCGGCTTCGGCGAGATCGTGCGGATCGTGTTCCGCAACCTCGGCGACATCACGCTCAAGCTGCCCGATTTCCTCGGCGGCCAGATGATCATCGGACCCAACGCCAACCTGACCGGCGGCAACGTCGGGATCAACCCGATCGACCCACCCACCATCCCCATCGGGGGACCGTGGGGCGACCAGATCGTGTTCTCCAATCAGAACGCGATCTTCTCGTGGTACCTCGTCCTCGCCCTGATGGCGCTGACGTTCCTCATCTGCGTCCGCCTGCGCGATTCGAAGCTTGGCCGCGCCTGGATGGCCATCCGTGAGGATGAGACCGCGGCCGCGGCGATGGGCATCAACACGGTCACGACCAAGCTGCTCGCCTTCTCGCTGGGGGCCAGCTTCTCCGGCTTCGCCGGTGCCTTCACCGGTGCCTACAACACCGCCATCTTCGCCGAGACGTTCAACTTCAACGTGTCCATCCTCGTGGTCGTGATCATCATCTTCGGCGGCATCGGCTCGCTCCGTGGCGTGGTCATCGGTGCGTTCGTCGTGCAGTACATCGACAAGACGCTGCTGCCGTTCCTCGGCGACAACGTGGTCAACGGACCGCTCCAGTCGCTCGGCAACGCGACCGGCATCCAGTTGCTGACCGACTTCAAGTTGACGACCTACAACTACCTGCTGTTCGGCATCCTGCTGGCGATCATGATGATCCGGCGGCCCGAGGGGCTCTTCCCGGTCGAGAGCCACAAGGCCGAGCTGCACGGCATCGGCGTGGCCGCCGAGGTCACCGCCGGGTCGGCCGACGAGCTGGCGATCGCCGAGGAGATCGCCGAGGACATCGTGCTGGCGGACGACGTCGAGGACCCGCGCTCGGCCGCAGAGGCGGCGCTCGAAGCCGACACCCCACCGTCCCAGATCCGCGACCGCGACCTGCCGGAGGACACCCGATGACCGCCGCCGTGGCCGCCCAGCCGCAGACCGCCGACGACCTTCTCGTGGCCACCGGCTGCACGAAGCGGTTCGGTGGTCTGGTCGCCGTCCACGACATCGATTTCACCATCCCGCGCGGCGGCATCGTCAGCCTCATCGGCCCCAACGGCGCAGGCAAGACGACGTTCTTCAACATGATCACCGGCCTGTACGTCCCGACCGAAGGGTCGATCAAGTTCGATGGGCAGGAGATCACCGGCAGCAAGCCCCACGAGGTCGTCCGGATCGGCATCGCCCGGACGTTCCAGAACATCCGCCTGTTCGGCAACATGTCGGCCGAGGAGAACGTGCTGGTGGGCCTGCATCATCGCCTCAAGGGACGCTGGTTCGGCGCGATCCTCCGCCCGCCGTCCATCCAGCGCGAGGAGGCCGACGCCCACGCGCAGGCGATGGAGCTGCTCGACCTGGTCGGACTCAAGACCCGTTCGCAGACGCTGGCGCGCAACCTGCCTTATGGCGACCAACGCCGTCTCGAGATCGCCCGCGCCCTGGCGACCGGTCCGAAGCTCCTGCTCCTCGACGAGCCGACCGCCGGCATGAACCCCGAGGAGACGCGCCGCCTGACCGACTTCGTGCGCGAGCTGCGCGATCGGCTCGGCCTGACGGTCCTGCTCATCGAACACGACATGAAGGTGGTCATGGGCATCAGCGACCGGGTCACCGTGCTCGATCACGGCGAGAAGATCGCCGAGGGCTCGCCCGCCGAAGTGCGCGCCGACACGCGGGTCATCGAGGCGTATCTCGGCCGGGGCGCGGCGGAGGCCGGCTGACCGATGGCCCTGCTCGAGCTGCGCGAGGTCCACACCTATTACGGCAACATCCACGCCCTGAAAGGCATCTCGCTGACGGTCGATGTGGGTGAGATCGTCACGCTCATCGGCGCCAACGGCGCGGGCAAGTCGACGACGCTCAAGACGATCAGCGGGCTGCTTCGGCCGCGCGAGGGCGAGATCTGGTTCGACGGTGCCCGGCTTGACGGCATCCCGCCCCATGACATCGTGGCCAAGGGCATCTGCCAGTCGCCCGAGGGCCGCCGCATCTTCCCGCGGATGACGGTGCGCGAGAACCTCGAGATGGGGGCGTTCCAGCGGACGAAGGGTCCCGAGCTCGATGCCGACTTCGAGCGCGTCTACAGCCTGTTCCCGCGCCTCAAGGAGCGCAACACGCAGAACGGCGGGACGCTGTCAGGCGGCGAGCAGCAGATGCTCGCCATCGGTCGCGCACTGATGGCCAGCCCCAAGCTGCTCCTGCTCGATGAACCGTCGATGGGCCTCGCGCCGATCCTGGTGGAGCAGATCTTCGACATCGTCAAGGACATCAACGCGGGCGGAACGACGGTCCTGCTGGTCGAGCAGAACGCGCTGATGGCGCTCGGCATCGCCAGCCGCGGCTACATCCTCCAGACCGGCGAGATCGTCCTGCAGGACTCGTCCGATCGACTGATGGTCGATCCTGAGGTGCAGCGCGCCTACCTCGGCGGCTGAGCGGGCCGCTCGACACCCGCCGCGTCGAGGCGCCATACACTGACGCGCCATGGCCGGACCGATCGTCGCGCTCGTGCTCGCCCGCCTGCGCCGTCGCGGTGCGACCGCGGCCATCGCGATCGCCGCCGTCGGTGCAGCGGCCGCGCTCATCGCCATCGTCTCGGGCATCGGGCTCATCGCCGCCGACGCGACCGTCGCACGAGCCCTCGACACGACCGGTGCCGATCGGCCGGTCGTCCGGGTCGTCCACTTCTCCGCATCGAGCCGCGACCACGACGCGACGATGACGAGCGCCGCGGCGGCGATGTCGGCCCACCTTGGCGGAACGACCACGACCCCCGTCCGCGGCCTCATCACACGCGAGCTGCTGGACCAGCACGCTCCCGTCTTCGAGCTGATCATCGCGGTCGACGACCCGGCTGCCTGGACGACGGTGATCGACGGCCGGCTCCCGGCGCCGTGCGTGCCGGGCGGCACTTGTGAAGCGATCCTGCTGGCCGAGGCGGCGCCCGGGTTCGACTTCCGGGTCGCCCAGCCGGCCGACGACCTGCGCTTGCCGATCGTCGGGCGCGGTCAGATCGATCGGGCCGTCCCGTTCGGCGAGCTCGACCAGCGCGGCCCGTTCGGCGACATGCCCATCGGCGGAGGCGACTACCAGACCGGTCGCTCCAGCCCCGCGGTCCTGCTGGTGAACGGTGTCGATGCCGTGGCCCGCATGCCGACCTTCGACACCCTCGGACGGACGTACGTATGGACCGCTCCGGTCGACGTCGACGCCATCCATCCGTGGAGCGCGGCGACGTTCCGTGACGGGATCGCGGCCGCCGCCGCCGATCTCGCCCGTGAGGACGCCGCGTTCACGGTCGCCAGCCCGATCGCCGCGGTCGACGCGGCGCTGGCGCGGGCCGACGCGGCGCGTGGGCGATTGCTGCTCATCGGTTCGCTCGGCGTGGCGATCCTGTTGGCGTTCGCCGTGTTCCTGGCGCTGGTCGTCCGTGACGACGTGGCTGCCGAGGTCGCGCGCCTCGCGTCTGTCGGGGCGCGGCGACGGCAACGGATCGCCTTCCTCGCCCTCGAGGCGGCCATTCCGGCCGTCATCGGCGGCATCGCCGGATGGGCCGCCGGCGCCGTGGTCGTGGCGCTGCTGGCCGGCTGGTCCGGGGCGGCCATCGGGCCCGTGCTCGCCGGCTCGATGCTGTCGCCGGTGGCGGTCGCCACGGCGCTCGGTGTCGTGCTCGTGGCGATCCTCGCGACGGTCGCGGCGACCGCACCGGGCCTGCCCCGCGGTGGCGCGGTGCGCGTCGCCGGCTCGGTGGCGCTGACGGCCGCGGCGCTGCTCATCTGGCAGCTTGCCGCGGGTGGGCCGCTCGGCGCAGCCGGCCTGGCCACGTCGATCGCCGATCCGCTCGTGGTGCTGCTGCCGCCGGCCATCGCGTTCCTGGTGGCGCTCGTGCTCACGACCGCGATGCCGCCGATCCTGCGAGCCGTCGTCCGCCGCCTGCGCGGCGCGCCACTGGCGGTCCGGCTGTCGCTGCTGTCGATCTCGCGCGAGCCCCAACGGCCGGCCGCGACCGTCACCCTGCTCGCGTTCAGCCTCGGGGCGATCGTGTTCGCGACCGCATGGTCGGCCAGCCTGCGGCAGGGCATCGACGATGCCGCCGCGTTCCGATCCGGCCTCGACCTGCGGGTGAGCGAGCTCGGCACCGGACTGTCGATCTCGCGTTCGGTCGTGCCCCTCGATCGCTACGCGACGCTCGGCGACGACATCCGGACCGTGCCCGTCTACCGCGACACGAGCACCACCCAGCCGGGGGGCCGCGTCGACATCCTGGGGATCGACCCCGAGGCCCTGCCGAGCCTCCCGGGCTGGCGCCCGGACTTCTCGACGACGCCCGTGGACCAGCTGGCCGCGCGGCTTGCAGTGCCGACCCCGACCGGTGGCTGGCAGGTCGACGGGCATCGACTGCCAGCCGGTCAGCCCGATCTGACCCTGCGCTTCCACTACACCGGCGAGTCGTTGCGCCTGAGTGCCGTCGTGTGGACCGCGACCGGCGATGCGACGACCATCGAGCTCGGCACCATCCGGGACGGCATGACCTCGGCCAGCGCCGCTCTGCCGGACAGCGCGATCGGTGGCCGGTTGACCGCCCTCATCTTCCGCAACGACCGGATCGTCGCCGGTTCGGGCCACCAGCACCCGGTCTTCCGGGCGACGATCGCGCTCGATGGCCTCGACGGCCTCGTCGACTCAGCGCCGATCGACCTCGAGATCTTCACGGTGGCGACGGTCGTCATCCGCGCCCCCCAACCGACCGACGGCGTCGTCCTGCCGGCCGTCGTCAGCCCGGATCTGGCCGCGTCGGCCGCGGCCGATGGCTCGCTCGAGCTGCACGTCGGTGGCGGTTCGATCCCGCTGCGGGTCGTCGGCAGCGCGGAGCGCGCGCCGACGATGGTCGACCCGGTCCCGCGCTTCGTCATCGTGCCGCTCGACCCGTTCCTGGTCGCGTTGTCGTCGGCCGTCCCCGGTGCCGGTCGTCCGTCCGAGATGTGGATCGCCGCCCCAAGCCCGGAACGACTGACCGAGGTCCGCGCCGCGCTCGATCGCCCGCCGTTCCGATTCGCTGAGGTGACGGCCCGGGCCGACCTCGTCGCGACGCGCTCCGGCGATCCGCTCAGCCAGGCCATCGTCTGGGCGCTCGTGGCTGCGGCGGTCGCCGGCCTGGCACTGTCGATCGGCGGTCTCGTGCTCGGCGCGGTGACCGATCTGCGCGACGAACGCGGAGAGCTGGCCGACCTCGAGGTGCAGGGCGTGCCGCCGTCGGCCTTGCGCTGGCATGCGCTGGCTCGCACCGGCTGGCTCGCGGTCGGGGGAACGGTCGGCGGGGTCGCGGTCGGGCTGCTGCTGGCGGTCGTGATCACCGCTGCGCTGGCCATCGATGCGGCCGGTACGGCTCCGATCCCGCCATTGCGCGTCGTCCTGCCGCTCGGCACCATCGCGCTGATCGTCGCGGCGGTCCTGAGCCTGGTCGTCGGCAGCGTGGCGTGGCTCGCCCGCCGCGCGTTCGGTCGTCCCACGCTCGCCCAGCGTCGCACCGGCCGTCGGGATCGCGGCGGCGACGCCACCGCCTGGCGGACCGACCCGGAGCGCGTCGATGGCTGATGCCATCGTCGGCACCGGTCTGATCAGGATCCATCCCTCGGCCGGTGGGCCCGTTGCCGCGCTGCGCGGTCTCGACCTGCGCGTCGAGGTCGGTGAGGTCGCCGCCGTGGTCGGCCCATCGGGATCCGGCAAGTCCACCCTGCTTCGGCTCGTCGCGGGACTCGACCGGCCGTCGGCGGGGCGGCTGGTGGTCCTCGGACGCGAGCTCGGCGGGGCGAGTCCGACGGAGCTCGACGACCATCGGCGCAACCGGGTGGGCGTGGTCGAGCAGCACTATCGGCGCGCCCTGTCGCCGTACCTCAGCGCCGCCCAGTCGATCGGCCTGCCACTCGCCCTGCGCGGGGTGTCCGTCGCGGATCGCCGCCGGCGGGTGACCGAGCTGCTCGAACGGGTCGGGCTGGCGGACCGCGGTGGCGCGCTCCGCCATGAGCTGTCCGGCGGCGAGCAGCAACGCATCGCGTTCGCGGTGGCGCTCGCGGCGCGCCCGGCGCTGCTGTTGGCCGACGAGCCGACCGGCGAGCTCGACGGTGCCACCGCCGAGACCATCCTGACGGTGCTGCGTGACCTCGTGCGAGCCGAGGGGACGACCTGTCTGGTCGTGACCCACGACGAACTGGTGGAGCGCATCGCCGATCGGGTCGTCCACGTCGCCGACGGGCGCGCCGTCGCACAGCGGGTCGGCCCGCCCGGAACGACGCCCGCGCCGATCCGTGACAGCCAGGGCTGGATCGCCCCGCCCCTGCCGGAGCCCGCCACGGCGGTCGCGGCCGCGGTCCGCAGCGGCGACACCGACCCCGCGATCGTGCTCGAGGCAGCCGCCCGGCAGTACGGCAGCGGTGATCGGCGCGCCCTTGGCCTGCCGCCGACAAGCGCGGTCTTCCGACGCGGCGGGTTCCACGTGGTCACCGGCCCGTCGGGCACCGGCAAGACGACGCTGCTTCGCCTGGTGACCGGCCTCGACCGTCCCACCCAGGGGCAGGTCACCACGCTCGGCACCGACCTGGCCGTGCTCGATCGTGACGCGCTCGCACGGTTCCGCGGGACACACATCGGCATCGTCGATCAGGTGCGCGACCTCGTGCCGTTCCTGTCCGCGCTCGAGAACGTCGAGCTCGGGCTCGCGATCCGCGGCCACGACGGGCCGCAGGTCCGCGAACGAGCCCTGGCCGCGCTCGCGCGGTTCGGCCTCGAGGAGCACGCCGAGCGACCGCCCGACGGCCTGTCAGCCGGCGAACGGCTGCGGGTGGCGCTGGCCCGCGCGATGGCGTCCGAGCCCGACCTGCTGGTGCTCGACGAACCGACCGCGGCACTCGACCGACGCGGCGCACGCGCCGTGGCGCGATCGCTCGCCGATCTCGACGGCGAGCGGGTCACCATCCTCGCGACGACCCACGACCCAGCCCTCATCGAGGCGGCCAGCGACCGCCTGGACCTCGCGGCGCTGGTCGCCCCGTATCGCGATCCGCGCGATCCGGCAGTCGCTCAGCGGTAGAACGGCTCGCGGGTCATCCGATAGATGGCCCGCGACACGATCGCCAGGCCGGCGCCGGCGATCCACAGCCCGGGGCCGTTGGTGAACACCTGGGCGGGCTCACCGAAGCGGAACGCGCCGGCCATCAGCAGGTCGATGACGCGCCAGCCCAGCGCGATCCAGCCGACGAGGGCGAGGATGGCGTACGACGACCAGCGATCGATGGCGGTGGGGCGATCTCCGACAGCGTACGGCAGCGCGATCAGCAGCAAGGTGGCGATGCCCACCAGCAGGACCACGATCCCCGCGCCCTCCAGTCCATTGCCCTGGAGCAGCGGCAGTTCCCCGTCGCCGCCGATGCGCCACCACGGCAGCACGCATCCGAGCACGACCAGGACCGCGCCGACGGCAGCCAGCGTCCGCCCCCCACCGAGGGGCCGGCGATGCATCGTCACGCTCCGTCGGTCCCAGCCTCTGGCTCGCCCGAGCCGTAGACCTCCGGCTTGAGGACCCCGACGAAGCGGAGGTTTCGGTACACCTCGCCGTAGTCGAGCCCGTAGCCGACCACGAACTGGTCGGGGATCTCGAACCCGATGTAGTCGACCGGGATGTCGACCAACCGCCGGGCCGGCTTGTCGAGCAGGGTGCAGATGCGCAGCGTCCGGGGATTCTTGCCGCGCAGATAGCGAATCAGGTAATTGAGGGTCAGGCCGGTGTCGATGATGTCCTCGACGATGAGCACGTCCTCGCCTTCGATGCTCGCCGACAGGTCCTTGAGGATGCGCACCAGACCGGACGATTCGGTGCTGCTGCCGCCATAGGAGCTGACTTCCATGAGGTCGATCCGAAGCGGCAGGTCGATCTGGCGCATGAGGTCGGCCATGAACGGGAGCGACCCCTTGAGGACCGACACCAGCGTGACCGGACGGCCGGCGTAGTCGGCACTGATCCGCGCGCCGAGCTCGGCGACCTTGGCGGCGATCTGGTCCTCGGACAGGAGCACCGCCCCGACGTCGGCCTGGAGATCGACGGTCCGGGTCGTCATCGCGGCTGCGCCGCCCCGTCGGCCGAGGTGCTCGCCACGGCCACTCCGCGGGCGGTGCGCCGCCGGCCGCTGCCGATGCTGGTGGCCAGCGCGGGTGACACGGAGGCCCCGGCATCGCGCACCTCGGATCTGGCAGCCGCCACGACAGCGGCTCCGGCACTGCGCGGTCCGTGCGGGGCCGCGACCTGGCCGGACGAGCCGGACAAGCCGTCGACCAGGGCGACCTTGCCGTACTTGAGCATCAAGGCGCGGAAATCACGCGCGTAGAACAGCTTGATGTTGATCGACGGGTACAGCTCGCGGAGGCGACGCAGCTTGCGGTTCTTCTTGCGCACGAGCTTCTGCCGCAGCGTCGTCATCTCCAGGTAGAGGTCGAGGTCGGGCAGGTAGAAGTCGGGCGAGAAGCTCTCGACCACCGCGCCATCGAGGTTCCACAGGATCGGGAAGGTGTGGGGTTCATACTCCCAGCGGACCGCATAGAAATCGAGGATGCGGGCCATCTCCGCCTCGCTGGCGTGAGCGAATGGGGTGCTGGGGTCCACGGCGGCCAGTCTACCCGAGCAAGCCTCGGCCGGCTCACCGCGGCCGCAGCGACGATTGCGGCCGATACCCCCAGGGGGTATGATGCGACGATGGCCAGCACGACCACCCGGCGCCCCGCGCCACCGCCCGATCCCAGCCACTTCCGCCACAGCTACTCGAAGGACACCGCCCAGCTCATGCGGCGCCTGTCCCGGATGGAGGGTCAGGTCCGCGGCATCGCCCGGATGATCGAGCGCGAGGAGTACTGCGTCGACATCCTGCAGCAGACCGCCGCCCTGCGCGCCGCGGTCGACGCCCTGTCGATCCTCGTCCTCGAAGACCACGTCCAGGGCTGTGTCCGCACCGCGGCCGATCGGGGTGAAGCGGACCAGTACGTCGACGAGGTCATCGATGTCGTTCGGCGGACCCTCGGCCGACCCGTGCGCGGAGCCGCCCGCACCGCGTGAGCACCAGGAAGCGGACTCGCCGCACGCCGGTACCTTCGGCGTCCGGCCGCGGCCCGACGGGGGATGGGCGTCCAGCCGATGTCGGGCGACCATCGCCGGGCATGACCGACGCCCGACCGACCCGCCCCGCGCGCACCGTCCCGACGGTCGATCCACCGACCCCGTTCGTCGAGCGGCGGCGGCGCTTCCGGCGTGAGGCTGACCGGCTGGCCCACGAGGAGACCCGGCTGTTGGCGCGGGCGCTCGACGTCCTTGCCGCCGACCGCTCGCCGGAGGCCCGCCTCGCTGGCCTGCTCGACCTGCTGGCGGAGACCGTCGGGGCCCACCGCGCCGCGGTCGTCGCGGACGGCGCCGAGCGCCGCGTTGCGGTGGCCGGATCGGGACCCGATGACGAGACGGCGGCGATCGCGCTCGGCGAGTGGCTCGATGCTGCCGCCCCGCGCGATCGGGCACGACGGGCGGCCGCGGCCAAGGCCCCGGTATCGGTCATCCTCCGTCCCGACGATGTGAAGCGCCGCCCGACGGGCCGGACGACGACCCCGTTCTACGCCTGCCTCCCGATCCCATCCGCCGGCTCGGTCGCCCTCGGGTTCGCCTTCGTCGAGCGGGTGACCGACGCCGAGATCGCGGCCAGGCTGCCACCCGCCGTCGCGCGCCATGCGGCCGTGGCGATGGCGCTCGCGACGGAGGCGCTGGCCACCGAACGGACCCTGGCGCTCCTGCAGGCCAGCGAGGCCGAGCGGGGTCGCTTCGTATCGACCGTCGCGCACGAGCTCCGAACGCCACTGACCGGCTTGTCGGGCTACCTCGATCTCATCCTCGATGGCCGCGTCGGCGATGCCGCGGTCGAACGGGAGTTCCTCGAGCGCGGGCGGACCATCGTCGCGTCGATGGCCGGCCTTGTCGCCGACCTGTTGGAGTTGTCGAAGCTCGAATCGGGCACCCTCGCGCTGGACGTCGCACCGTTCTCGGTGGCCGATGCGCTCGGTGCCGTGTCGGCGTCGTTGCTGCCCCTCGCCATCGACCGCGCCGTGCGCATCGACACGACGGCGCCGCCGCGGATGCGTGCGGCCACCGGCGATCGACGTCGCGTCGAGCAGATCCTGACCAACCTCGCGGCGAATGCGCTCAAGTTCGGCGCCGATGGTGGCGTGATCGAGCTGGCCGGCCGGTTCGAAGGTAGCGTCGCGGTCCTGGCCGTGCGCGATGCGGGAGCCGGCATCGAAGCCGAGGACCGCGAGCGGATCTTCGAGCGCTTCTACCGGCTGGCCGACCACGAGCGGGTGACGGGTACCGGCCTCGGCCTGCCGATCGCTCGTGACCTCGCCCGGGCGATGGGCGGCGAGCTTGCCGTCGCCAGCCTGCCCGGGGTCGGATCGACGTTCATCCTCGTCCTGCCCGGACCCGCCGGCGCCACCGACGCGACGATGATCGAGGCGGCCATGACGGCCGCGCTCGAGGTCGAGATCGACCGCTTGACGACCGCCGAGGCCCTGCGCCGCGCCGCTGGCCAGCGCGGGACGGGGAGTCGCTCGACCGAGCCGGCCGCGGCGCTCCCCCGCGACGCCCGCGAACCCGTCGGCCTGCGCCGCTGAGGGTTATCCACGAATCGCCGAACGGTCGGTGACTTGGTGGATAACCACATTGACGCTGGCACCAGCCGACCCGTACCGTCTCGTTCCCGCACTGGGGCAGACGCGAGGGTAACGCGGTCCACGAGGGGCCCGGGGAGACCCGGCCACGAACCGGATGGATCGCGGAAGACCGGACAGCGCCCTTGGTGCGAGATGAGTCGACGCCGGGAGCGGCGCCGCGCCACGGTGGTACGCGAGCGAATGGAGGCGTGCCGTGGGCCGTGACCGCGAGCCGCTCCCGACGCGCGTCGCGGACACCCCCGACTTGCCGGCCGCGTATCACGACGCCCTGGCCGCGGGCCTCGCCGATCTCGGGCTCGTCCCGTCCGAGGACGCGCGGGCCGCCATCGACGGGCACGTGCGTCTGCTGCTGGCCTGGACGACCGCCATCAATCTGACCGGGGTCCGGGCGCCCGGGACGGTGGCGCTCCAGCATGTCGTCGACAGCCTCAGCGCGGTAGATCTGCTGCGAGCGACGGCGCCGGCTACGCTGCTCGACCTGGGATCCGGCGGCGGCTTCCCCGGGCTCCCCCTGGCGGCCATGCTCCCCGGGACCGTGGTGACCTTGCTCGAGCCGATCGCCAAGAAGGCGCGCTTCCTGACCACGGTCGTCGCCGCCACCGGGCTGACCGATCGCGTGACCGTCCGGACCGCGCGCGCCGAGGCGCTCGTCGGCGACGTCGTGTCGGGCGGGGGCTGGTCGGTGGTGACGGCGCGGGCAGTGGCGTCCAGCGCCGAACTCATCGAGCTCGCCTTTCCGCTGCTCCGGCCGCGCGGCGTCCTCATCGCCTGGAAGCGCGGCGATCTCGACGAGGAGCTGGCCGCTGCCCAGCGTGCGATCGATGCGCTTGGTGGTGGGACCCTGGGTCGGGCGCCGGTCGCTGCCCGCGGGCTGGAGGGTCACGAGCTCGTCGTCGCGACGCGGACGGGGCGGGTCCCGGGCGGCTACCCGCGCGACCCGGCGGCCCGTCGACGCCGACCGTGGTGAGGTCCCGGCGGATCGACCGGCCCCTGCGCGATCCCGGCGGCTGCTACCCTCTCCGCCGATGCGAATCGCTGTCCTGTCGGACATCCACAGCAATGTCGTGGCCCTCGATGCGGTCCTCGCGCACGCGACCGGCGTCGACGCCCTGTGGCACCTCGGCGACGTGGTCGGCTATGGACCCGAGCCCGACGCCGTCGTCGAGCGCCTGGCCGAGCGGAACGTGGCCGGCGTCCGCGGCAATCACGATGCGGCCGCGCTGGGCGGGCCCGAGATCGACTGGTTCAACCCGGAGGCGAGGGCCGCCGTGGAATGGACCCGGGACACCATCTCGGCCACGACCCGGGCGTGGCTCGACGCGCTCCCCGAGCGCCTCGTGAACGACGATCTGACCCTGGTCCACGGCAGCCCGCGGGATCCGCTGCGCGAGTACATCACCGACGCGGTCGCCGCGGACGACAACTTCTCGGCGATGGCCACCCGCCACGGCCTGCACGGCCATACCCACATCCCGGTGGCGTGGTCGAGGCGCGCCGATCGGGTCGACCTGGACTGGACCGAGGACGGGACGACGGTCGATCTCGGGCCGGACCGGGTCCTGCTCAATCCCGGCAGCGTCGGGCAGCCGCGCGACGGCGATCCCCGTGCCGCCTACCTCGTGCTCGACCTCGAGGCGCGCCGCGCCACCTGGCACCGGGTGGCCTACGACATCGCGGCCGTCCAGTCGGCCATCCGCCGGGCGGGCCTGCCGCCGCGCCTGGCCGACCGACTGGCCGTCGGCGCATGAGCCGGCCCGTGGACCCGCCCCGATGATCGGCGGGCGACGCCCGCTCCAGGGCCGCAAGGTCGGCGACAAGCGGGTCCGGGTGGAGCGACCGCACGCCCCCTTCTTCCGCTACACGGGCAAGGGCCAGCTCACCGCCAAGGAAGCGGCCAGCGTCCCGACGACGCCCGGCGCCAAGCTGATCGCCAAGGTCCGCGGGTTCGTCCTCGGCCGGCCACTGGCCTCGGAAGAGGAGGCCGGCGAGCGGCTGTCGAAGAAGAAGGCACTGGCCATCTTCAGCTCGGACGCGATCTCCTCGTCGGCCTATGCGACCGAGGAGATCCTGCGTGCGTTCGTGCTGGCCGGCGCCGCGCTGGCCGCGTTCGACTACGCCATCGAGGTGTCGATCGCGATCGCCCTGCTGCTGGGCATCGTGGCGTTCTCGTACCGCCAGGTGTGTATCGCCTACCCCAACGGTGGCGGCTCGTACTCGGTGTCGAAGGCGAACATCGGGCGGATCGCATCGCTCGTCGCGGCGTCGGCGCTGCTCATCGACTACAACCTGACGGTGGCCGTGTCGACATCGTCGGCGGTCGAGCAGATCGCATCGGCGGTACCGGCGCTCGCCCCGGTATCGGTGGCGATCGGTGTCGTGGCGATCGGCCTCATCACCGTGGGCAACCTGCGCGGGCTGCGCGAGGCCGGCAACATCTTCGCGGTCCCGACCTACCTGTTCCTGGGCAGTGCGTTCCTGATGATCGGCATCGGCGTGTTCCGCATCGTCGTCCTCGGCGACACGCGGGCGCCGTCGCCGGAGGCGCTCGCCGCGGTGTCGGACACGACGCGCTCGGTCGGCATCCTTGTCCTGCTGCGCGCCTTTGCGTCCGGGGCCGTGGCCCTGACCGGGACCGAGGCGATCGCGACCGGAGTCCCGGCATTCAAGCCGCCCGAGGCGAAGAACGCCGCGACCACGCTGATGGTCATGGCCGGGGTACTCGGGGTGCTGTTCGTCGGCATCACCTTCCTTGCCACGAACTTCGGGATCCTGCCGATCGACGGGCCGGTGAAGCAGACGGTCGTGGCGCAGGTGGCGTCGGTCGTGTTCGGCGGCGATTCGATCGGCTTCTATTTGTTCCAGGCGTTCACCGCGTTGCTCCTGTTCCTCGCCGCCAACACCTGTTTCGCGGCATTCCCTCGCCTCGCCGCGGTGCTCGCCATCGATGGCTTCTTCCCGCGCCAGTTCTCGTTCCGCGGCGATCGACTGGCCTACTCGATGGGCATCGTGGCCCTCGGCCTGATCGCCGCCTCGCTGGTCGTCATCTTCAAGGGCGAGACGCACGCCCTCATCCCGCTGTATGCGGTCGGTGTGTTCATCGACTTCACGATCGCCCAGTTCGGGATGATCCGGCACTGGCTGCGTGCCCGGTCGCCGGGCTGGCGTCGTCGCCTCGCGATCAACGCGATCGGCTGCGTCGCGACCGCCATCGTGGCCGTCGTGGTGACGACCATCAAGTTCCGCGACGGCGCCTACCTCGTGTTGCTGCTCATCCCGATCCTCGTCTCGATCATGCTGTTCATCCGGCGCGAGTACGACGGTCAGGCACGCGAGCTGCACGTCCGCGACGACATCGTCATCGACAAGCCGCACCGCGAGCAGCGCGTCGTGGTCCCCGTCAACGGCATCAATCGCGCGGTCGTCCAGGCGGTCATGTTCGGACGGACGATGAGCCGCGACATCCGGGCGGTGTTCGTGACCGAGGACCCCGACGAAGGGGAGGCGATGCGCGAGCGCTGGGAGCGCCAGATCCCGGGCGTCCCCCTGGTCATCGTGGAGTCTCCCTTCCGCGCGGTCGTCTCGCCGGTGCTCGCCTACCTCGACGTGCTCGATCAGGCGTGGCCACCGGATCGACCGGCGCCGATCACCATCGTGGTCCTGCCCGAGTACGTCGCCCGACACTGGTGGGACCGCCTGCTGTACAACCAGACGGCCAAACGGATGAAGGCGGCCATCCTCGGGCGCGAACACACGGTCATCGCGGACGTGCCATACCGACGGCAGCAATGACGCGCGTCGGTGGTATCGTGCCCGACGATGCCCGAACCTGAATCCCCGCCGTTTCGACGGGCCGTCGTCGCCCTCAACGGCGGGACGAGCGATGCCCGCATCGTCCGCCTCGTCGCCGCCCAGGCGGCTCGCACCAAGGCGGAGCTCATCGCCATCCACGTCGTCGAGATCGACTGGACCCTGCCGCTCGACGCCGACATCGCCGGCCGCTCCGAGGAGGTCCAGCAGGTGCTCGACTCCGCGGAGACGATCGCCGAGAGCTACAAGCTCACCATGGAGCCGGTCCTGCTCCAGGCGCGCGACGTGGCGGCCGCCATCGTCGATGAGGCGACCGAGCGGGGCGTGGACCTGTTGGTCCTCGGGCTGCCGTACCGCAAGCGGTTCGGCGGGGAGTTCGCCATCGGCCGGACCATTCCCTACATCCTGCAGAACGCGCCCTGTGCCGTGTGGGTCGTGCGCGAGCCGATGACCGAGGAGCCGTTGTGAAGATCGTCATCGTGGGGTGCGGCCGGGTCGGCGCATCCGCCGCCGAAGCCTGGGACGTCGCTGGCCATGAGGTCATCGTGCTGGACCTGTCGACCCGGGCATTCGAGCGCCTGCCGGCGACGTTCGGTGGGGTCACCCTGCGCGGGGACGGGACCGACGAGGATGTGCTGCGCCGAGCCGGCGCCGAGGGCGCGGATGTCCTCCTGGCGGTCACCGAGGGGGACAACCGCAACGTCATGTCGGCACAGCTGGCCACCGAGGTCCTCAGCGTCGGCCAGGTCATCGCCAAGATCAACGACCCGCTGCGGGCCCGCGCCTACGCCGAGCTCGGCCTCGCGACGCTGTGCCGGACGGGCCTGATGATCGACGCGCTCAACGAGCATCTCGGCTTCCCGCCCTCGGG
>DASSII010000075.1:0-3326 GCA_035692005.1 Candidatus Limnocylindrales bacterium
ATCCTGCTGTTCTTCGCCAATCACCAGTCGCCCGATGTCCTGACCCAGACGTTCGGGGCGGAGCAAGCCCAGAACGGCAACATGCTCGCGACGTTCGCGCTCGCGTTCTTCATGTCGATCTTCATCCTCTACGGGTTCGACACGGCGGGCACGTTCGGCGAGGAGACGATCGACGCGAGCCGTCAGGCACCGCGTGGCATCCTGTCGGCGATCTGGCTGTCGGGTATCGTCGGCGCGGTCTTCCTCCTGGCGATCATCCTCGCGACGCCCGACATGACGGCGGCCCTGACGGACCCCTCGCCGATCTCGACGGCCGTGAAGTCCGCCCTCGGCGAGACGTTCGGGTCGGTCTACCTGTTCGTCATCCTGATCGCGGTGTTCGTCTGCACGATGGCCATCCAGGGCGCCACCGTCCGGCTGATGTTCTCGATGGGTCGCGACCGGCGCATGCCCCTTGGGTCGCTGTGGGGCAGTGTCAACTCGACGTTCAAGACCCCGACCAATGCGGCCGTCGCCGTCGGCGTCCTTGCCGCGATCCCGTTCTTCATCACCGACAGCCCGGGCCTCATCGCCACCGGGGCGACGGGCCTGATCTACCTGTCGTACTTCCTGTGCAACCTCGGGGTGCTGGTCGCGCGACTGCGCGGCTGGCCGCACCAGGGTGCCTGGTTCAAGTTGGGCGGCTGGGGGCTGGTGGTCAACATCCTGGCCCTGATCTGGGGCGGCCTGATGATCATCAACTTCGCCCTGTGGAGCGACCCGGCGCTGTTCGGCAACTTCGGCGGCGACCTGCGTGACTTCACGAACCCGTCGTTGAACCTGCTCACCTCCGGCGGCAACCCGATCTCGTGGCTACCCGATATCCCGTTCTTCGAGGCCACCGTCCTGCTGATCCTGATCGTCGGCGTCGTCTACTACGTCGTGGCCGCGCGCGGACGCGAGGACCACATCGAGGTCGACGCCGCGACCGGCGAGGCGGTCATCGGCTGAGCCTGCACCATCCCAGGGAGGAGGAGCGGCGCAGCGGTGCTCACCGCTGCGCCGCTTCACTCGTCGCGGGAGAGGAGCCGATGAGCGACGACGACGTCCTGCGCGGCGAGCTGCGTGACCAGCTGGTCGGGGCGATGCAGCGGATCCCCGAGCTGGCCGGTCGGGACCTGACCCTGACCGCGTTGAGCGGCGGGATCACAAACCGGAACTTCCTGGTCACCGTCCCGGCCGCCCCGGACCGGTACGTCATCCGCCTCGCGGGCAACGACACGCATCTGCTCGGCATCAGCCGCGAGGTCGAGCACGCGGCGACGGTCGCGGCGGCCGGCGTCGGGGTCGGTCCGGAGGTGACGGCGTTCATCCGTCCGGAGGGCTACCTCGTGACCCGGTTCATCGAGGGCTCGCCGGTCAGCGACGAGGCCGTCCGCCAACCGCGAACGCTCGAACGCGTTGCCGACTCGCTCCGCCGCATCCACGACGGACCGCCCATCCCCGGGCTGTTCGTCCCGTTGCGCATCGTCGAGTCCTATCGCGCGCTGGCGGCGGCGCGCGGCGTCCGCATCCCCGTCGAGTACGAGCTCGCCACGGCGATCGGACGTCGCATCGAGCTCGCGTGCCTGTCGAACCCGGTAGAACCGCGCCCGTGCCACAACGACTTGCTCAACGCCAACTTCATCGACGACGGGAGCCGGATCCGGATCGTGGACTGGGAATATGCGGGCATGGGCGACCCGTTCTTCGATCTCGGCAACTTCAGCATCAACCATGAGCTGACGCCCGAGCAGGATCGGCACCTCCTGGCGGCCTACGACGGGGTGGACGCGCCGCGCCCGGACCGGCTCGCCCGGCTCCTGCTGATGCGCGTCGTGTCGGACTTCCGCGAGGCGATGTGGGGCGTACTCCAGCAGGGGATCAGCACGCTCGATGTCGATTTCGTCGCCTATGCCGGAGAGCACTTCGATCGACTCCTCGCCAACGCCTCGACCCCGGCGTTCGAGCGGTCGCTCTCCGAAGCGGCCGGCGACTAGCGCCCGCACGGTCGGATCGCGGGGCCGTAGGCTTTGACCATGGAGCACGCCCGGGCGGTGATCATCGGCGGTGGTGTCGGTGGGACGTCCATCGCCTATCACCTCGCCGAGCGTGGCTGGGGCGACATCGTCCTCGTCGACCGGGCCGAGCTGACGAGCGGGTCGACGTTCCACAGCGCCGGGCTGGTCGGCCAACTGCGCGGCTCCGTGACGCTGACCAAGATGATGATGTACGGCTCCGCGCTGTACCGGCGCCTCAACGAGGAGACGGGCGTGGACCCGTCGTGGCACGAGGTGGGGTCCATCCGTCTGGCGTCGTCCACGGCGCGGATGGAGGAGCTGGAGCGGCAGGCCGGCTGGGCCAAGACCTTCGGGCTGCCGATGGACCTCATCACGCCGGTCGAAGCGCGCGAGCGGTTCCCGCTGATGACGACCGACGGCGTCGTCGGGGGTGTCTGGCTGCCGACCGACGGCTGGCTCGATCCGTCGGGCCTGGCCCAGGCGCTGGCGGCGGGGGCGCGGAAGCGGGGCGTCCAGGTGCGGACGCACTCCCGGGTCGTCGCGATCGCGACGGAACGAGGACGGGTCACCTCTGTCACCGTCGAACATCGGGGCGAGCGGTCGGAGATCCGGTCCGACATCGTGGTCAACGCGGGTGGCATGTTCGCCCCGGAGATCGGCAGGCTCGTAGGGGTGACCGTGCCCATCATCCCGATGGCCCACCAGTACCTGTTCACCGAGGCGATCGACGGCGTCCACCCGGGCCTGCCGCAGCTGCGCGACCCGGACAACCTCGTCTACTTCCGCGAGGAGGTCGGTGGCCTGTGCATGGGCGGCTACGAGCGGGACCCGGCGCCGTGGGGTCTCGACGGCATCCCGCCCGACTTCAACGGCCGGCTGCTCGCCCCGGACATGGATCGCTTCGGCTCGATCATGGAGGGCGCCATCCGTCGCGTCCCCGCGATGGCCGATGCCCGGGTGAGCCGGGTGATCAACGGCCCGGAGGGGTTCACGCCGGACAACGAATTCATCCTCGGCGAGTCGGAGGTGCGCGGGTTCTGGGTCGCTGCGGGCTTCTCGGCGCACGGGATCGCGGGCGCCGGCGGGATCGGCCGCCAGATGGCGAGCTGGATCGTCGATGGCGAGCCGGAGCTCGACCTGTGGCGGATGGACATCCGCAGGTTCGGGGCAGCGTATCGGTCGCCTGCCTACACGCTGGCGCGCTCGATCGAGAACTACGCGACCTACTACGACATCCACTACCCGAACGAGGAGCGACTGGCTGGGCGACCGCTGCGGACCTCGCCA
>DASSII010000076.1:0-9530 GCA_035692005.1 Candidatus Limnocylindrales bacterium
CATCCGATGTGCCGCCTCGGGGCGTGCGTCGTATGAACGCAACCGCAATGCGTTCGCCACGACCGTCACCGACGAGAGGGCCATCGCGGCCGCGGCCAACGCCGGAGACAAGGCGATGCCGAACGATGGGACGAGGACACCCATGGCGATAGGGATGAGGACGATGTTGTAGGCGAACGCCCAGAACAGGTTCTGGCGGACCGTGGTCATCGTCGCCCGCGACAGACCGATCGCGGCCGCCACACCACGAGGGTCGGCACCGAGCAGCGTGATCGGTGCCGCCTCGATGGCGACGTCCGTCCCGGTCCCGATGGCGATCCCCACGTCGGCGCTCGCGAGTGCCGGGGCATCGTTGATGCCGTCGCCGACCATCGCCACCGTTCGGCCGGCCGCCTGCAGCCGCTCGACGATCGCGGCCTTGCCGGCGGGCAGGACCTCGGCCACGACGTTGTGGGCCGGGATCCCGACCTGGCGTCCCACCGCGTCTGCCGTCGAGCGTGCGTCGCCGGTCACCAGCCAGACGTCGATGCCGCCCGCGATCAGCTCGCGGACCGCGGCGCCAGCCTCCGCCCGGACCGGGTCGCTGATGGTCATCAGGCCGGCGATCCGGCCATCGACCGCCACCAGCGCGACGGTCCGACCGCCACCGTCCGCATCGTCGATGGCCGTGGCCAGCGGCGTGAGGTCGATGCCGCGCTGCTCGAGTAGCCGCCGATTGCCGACGATGACCTCATACCCGTCCGTCCCCGTCGTGACCTGGCCGACGACCCCGCCGCCGACCACGGCCTCGAAGGCAGCGACCCGCCCGAAGCCCAGCTCGTCCTCGTTGGCCCGGGCTGTGATCGCGCCACCCAGCGGGTGTTCGCTGCCGCGTTCGAGGGCGCCGGCCAGGTCGATCACCTGCTCGACCGCGACACCGGGTGCGGCCACGACATCGATCACCGTCGGGCGGCCGAGGGTCAGCGTGCCGGTCTTGTCGAGGACGACGGCGTCGACCCGATGGGCGACCTCGAGCGCCTCGCCGCCGCGGATGAGGATGCCGGCCTCGGCGCCGCGTCCGGTGCCGACCATGATCGCCGTCGGCGTCGCGAGCCCCATCGCGCACGGACAGGCGATGACCACCACGCTGATGAAGGCCGTGATGGCAAGGGTCACGCGCGGCTCGGGCCCGAGCAGGTACCAGACCGCGAACGTCCCCACCGCGATGAGCAGGACGATCGGCACGAAGACTTCGGCGATCCGGTCGGCGACGCGCTGGATCGGGGCCTTGCTGCCCTGGGCGCGCGCCACGAGGTCGACGATGCGGGCCAGTGCGGTGTCGCCACCGACCCTGGTCGCCCGCATCGCGAACGTGCCGGTCGTGTTGAGCGTGGCTCCGACGACCTCGATGCCGGGTGTCACCTCGACCGGCAACGGCTCGCCGGTGAGCATGCTGGTGTCGACGGCCGAGGCGCCCTCCACGACGACCCCATCGACCGGGACCTTCTCGCCCGGCCGGACACGGAGCAGGTCGCCGACGACGACCTCGTCGAGCGGCACGTCGACCTCGCGCTCGCCGTCGATGCGGCGAGCCGTCGTCGCCTGCAGACCGATGAGCCGGCGGATCGCTCCTGTCGTACTGGCCCGCGCTCGATGCTCGAGCCAGCGGCCCAGCAGGACCAGTCCGATGATGATGGTGGCCGAATCGAAGTACGTCTCGGGGTGCAGCCCGGCCTCGTGGATGACGTCGGGGAACAGGGTCACCGCGACGCTGTAGAGCCAGGCCGCGGTGGTCCCGACGGCGACCAGGGTGTCCATGTTGGTCGAGCGGTGCCGAGCCGCCCGCCACGCGGCCCGATAGAAGCGGCGGCCCGCCCAGACCTGGATGAATGTCGCCGGACCCAGCGCCAGCCAGTTGATGGTCTCCATCGGGATGCGCGTCTGCGGCACGAACATCGCGACCATCAGCACGAGGGCGACCGCGATCGACGCGAGCGCCTGGCCGAGCAGGTACCGATCCTCGCGGGCCCGGGTCGCGTCGTCCGTGGCCAGCCGGCGCGCGAGCGAGCCCGTCTCGGGTTCGGAGTCGATCGGGCCTGCCATGATCGACGCGGGCGCCGGGGCGACGCCCGGACGGACGTCGTAGCCGGCCGCCTCGACGGCGCCGACCAGCTCGTCACGCCCGGCGACCTCCGGCAGGTAGCGGATGGTGGCGATCTCGGTCGCCAGGTTGACGCTGGCCGACTCGACCCCGTCGGTGTTGCGCAGGAACCGCTCGATGCGGTTGACGCAGGACGCGCAGGTCATGCCCTCGATCGGCAGGTCGATCTCGCGCGGGGTACCGGTCGTCGGCGTCGTGGTCATACTCCAGGGGAGTATAGCATCAGGCCCGTGCCAGGCAACGGCCGCCGACCGGGATCGCCGGCGCCGACCAGCACGAGGCGCCCCGGGCGGTGGCACACTCGCCCGATGGTCCGGCACGCTGTCTCGATCACCCTCGCCGAGCGCGACGGTCCCTTCCAGGTCGCTGCGACCGGACGGGGCATCGTGGCGACCGGCTGGGAGCTCGAAGCCGCCGCCTTCCGCCACGAACTCGCGACACGGCTGGGAACGCCGGTCCACCCGCTGGCCGACGTCCCGCCCGATGACCCGGCGCGTCGCCTGCTCGAGCGCGTCCGTCCGCGCCTCGAACGCCTGCTGCGGGGCGACCGCCGGGACGCGGCGGACATCCCGGTCGATCTCAGCGACCGACCGGACTTCGACCGGCGGGTGCTCGCCGCGGTCCGCGAGGTCCGCTGGGGCACGACCGCGAGCTATGGGGCGATCGCACGTGTCGTGGGCGCCCCGCGCGCCGCCCGTGCGGTCGGCGGCGCGTTGCGCCGCAGCCCGATCTCGATCGTCATCCCGTGCCATCGGATCATCGCCTCGGACGGGACGCTCGGCGGCTACGGCGGCGACGGCTGGCTGGACCGCGACCAGCAGCGGTCACGCAAGGCGGCGCTGTTGCTGCGCGAAGGCGTCACGGTCGGTCGGCGCGCCGACTAGACTCCCGCGCAGACGTCGACCGCTCGTCACGGCGGGGCGACGCGCCGGGGCCAGGCACGACATCGGAACGCCGCGGTGCGGCAGTGTGGAGGTTGGATGAGCGCTGCGGTCGCACCGGCGCCGTCGATGTTCGCGGTCTTCCGCAGGCGGGACTTCTCGCTGCTCTGGCTCGCCCAGCTGATCTCGACCGCCGGCTCATCGCTGACCGATCTGGCGGCAGGCATCTACGTCTACCGGGCGACAGGATCGGCGCTGGCGGTCGGACTGACGCTGATGGTCACCGCCATCCCCAGTCTGGTGGTGGGCCTGCTGGCTGGCGTGTTCGTCGATCGCCACGACCGCAAGCGGATCCTGATGGTGACCTGCCTGATCCAGGGCGCGGTCGTCGCCCTGATCGCGGTGGTCATCGGCATCGACGCCATCGCCGTCCCGGGCCTGTATGCCCTGCTGCTGCTCAACGCCGGCATCCGGCAGTTCTTCGACCCGGCGCACGACAGCATCATCCCGGAGCTGGCCAGCGACGAGGAGCTGGCGGCGGCCAATTCGTTCCTGTCGATCGCCTCGTTCGGCTCGACCGCCATCGGCTTCGCCGGGGCCGGCCTGCTGGCCAGCGTCGACCTGCGCCTGGCATTCGTGCTCGACGCCCTGTCGTTCGGGGTGTGTGCGGTCCTCATCTCGTTCATGGCCAACTACCCGATGCCGAAGCCCGACGACGAGGCCAGCGTCGGTGTCGTGGTGGCCAACCTCAAGTCCGGCATGAGCACGCTGTTCGGGACGCCGATCCTGCGCTCGCTGTTCACGGTCGGTGCCTTCATGTTCTTCGCGTTCGGCCTGTGGAACGTCCTGCTGCTGCCGTTCTCCCTGCGTGAGCTGCACGCGACCGAGTTCGAGTACGGCCTCCAGGAGGGACTGACCTCGATCGGCTTCGTGCTCGGCTCGTTCTTCATGGCGCGCTTCTCGTCGAAGCTGCCCGAGCCGATCTGGGTCGTGGTCGGCCTCGTCGGGATGGGCGCCGCTGGCCTGTTCTATGCCCTGGCGACGTCGGTCCCGGTCGCCATCGTCCTGGTCATGATCTCGGGCTTCTTCAACTCGCCGTCGTCGGTCGCGCGTTCGGTGCTCCTCCAGCGCAACACGCCGCGCGAGTTGCGCGGCCGCGTGTTCTCGGCCTTCTACGTCATGCGCGACATCATCTTCCTGCTCGGGATGGCCGGCGCGGGGCTCGCCGACATCATCGATATCCGGTTGATGCTCATCGTGTCCGGCCTGCTCCTGTTCGTGTCGGCGGGCTTCACGCTCGTCGCCCCCGGCCTTGGGCTGGCGTCCATGCGGGCGGCACGCGCCCGCCTCGAGGGCGCCGCTGGCGCCCCGGTCCTGGCCGGCACGCCGTTCCGCCCGGCCACGCTGGCGGACTTCGACCGACTGGCCGGCCATCTGTCGAGCTTCGGCCGGCTGACGGCGGACCAGCGGGCCGCCTTCATCCGCGAGGCATCCGTGCGCGAGGCGCCAGCCGGGACGCGCATCGTCGAGCACGGCGACGCGGCCTCGACGGTCTACTTCGTGCTCGATGGCGCGGCCACGGCCGGTGTCCCGGAAGACGGTGGCTATCGCGGGCTGTCGACGATGGGCGCAGGCGACTTCTTCGGCGAGATCGCCGCCCTGACCGGGAGCCCGCGCACGGCGGACGTCGTGGCCGATACCGACGTGTCGCTCATGGAGGTGCCGGCCGAGGCGCTCCGAGCGACGATGGTGGTGCCCGACATCCAGAAGCTCGTCTTCTCGACCCTCACGTCACGCCTGCTGCGCACGGAGAACGCGGACCTGCCCCGCCTCGCCGGCGTCGACCAGGAGGCCCTGCGCGACCTGCGCACGCCGCATCCGGGCGCGGGCTCTGGACCGCAGGCCATCGCCGGCGAAGCGGCCGGCTGACCGCCGAGGCCCTGTCTCACAGGCGACAGTCGGACGGTCGCCTGTGACCTTCCGGGCGACGACGGGGTCGGAGTAGAGTGCACCCACGTCAAGGGGCGACCAGCAACGAAGGGGCAGGACGATGACCAAGCGATACCGATTACCGAAGGATGGGCACGTCGAGCCCGATCAGGATGGCGGCCCCGGGTTCATCGACGGCGAGGACGTCGAGGGCCACGGCCTGCCGACCACCGCACCGCCGAGTCTCCTCCCGAACCGCGGCCCGGGTCACGGTGGCGAAGCCGTCCCGGACGGGACGACCGACGAAGACGACGTCGAGGGCCATCGGATCTCCTGACCGATCGTCCCCGACCGATCCACGACCGTCCGGCATCCGCCGGGCGGTCGTTTCGCGTCAGGGACCCCGATCCGCGGTCGCCGCCAGCAGCGCCTTGACCTCGAACGGGGTCGCCGCTCGATGGCGCGACCGCAGCAGCGCGGCACGCGCAGCCATGTGCGGTGCCGCGAACGAGTTGCCGGTCGCCCGGATCCGGCCGCCGTCCCGCCAGGCGACCTCGACGTCGACGCCATGGGCGCCGAACTCGACCGGCGGGGCCGGGTTGTAGAACCAGACATCGGGATCGGGCAGGTCGTGGGCCGCGACCGACAGCACGGCCGCGAACAGCGACGGATACGACGGTCCGGGCACGTTGTTCGCGGCGCACACGAGCAGGGTGTTGGCGAAGTAGGCCCGATCGGCGAGGGCATGGAACGTGGCCAGCAGCGCCTCGCTGCGCGAGGACAGGCTGAGGTTGACGACATCGACCTCGCTGTCGATCGCCCAGTCGACGGCCGCCGCCAGCGCCCGGCCCTTGCCCCGGTTGTCCGGGCCGAGCACACGGATCGACGTGACCTCGACCCTTGGCGCGATCGACACGATGATCCCCGCACAGGCCGTGCCGTGGCCGACGAGGTCGGTCGCCCCTGCATCCTCGACCACCCGCGTCGTGTCGCCGTCGATGTCGACCCGCAGCCGACGGGTCAACCGACCGTCGATCGCCGGGTGGTCGCCGTCGACGCCAGAGTCGATGACCGCAACGACCACACCGGCGCCATCGGCATCCCCGAACACCTCCGCCCGGTCGAGTCGACCGAGCGGCTCGTCGCGGGCCGACCTGGCCGGCGCATCGGCGCTGAAGGCGTCGCTCCAGGCGGGTGACGTCATCGGCCCGGGCCGCCACCGGCGGCCCGGCGCAGCAACGCATCGAGCCAGTCGACGGCCAGTTCGACCGACCCCGGGTCGACATCGCGCAGCCGGGCGATCCGCCCCGCCAGCCGCCACGTCGGGTCCTCGTCGCCGGTCGCCAGCGCGTTGGTGGCGCGATCGACGAGCGCCTCGATCTCGCCGGCGTCGGACAGGTCGTCCGGGTCGGTGCTGAGCAGCTCGGCGACCGAGCGCTGGAGCAGCGACGTCGCGTCCCGCGCGGCGCGGCCCGCTCGGACGGCGGCCGTCGCGACGAGGGCCAGCCCGGCCGCCGCATCGAGGTCGTGCAGGCCGAACGTGCCGCCGCGCCGGTCGAGCACCTCGAGGACGCCGACGGCGCCGTCGACGTCGATCAACGGCGTGGCGAGGAGCGTCGATGGGACGTAGCCGGTCGCTTCGGCGACCGACCGATCGAACCGGGGGTCCGCAGCGACATCGGCCACGGCCAGCGGCTGGCCGGTCGTGAACGCATAGCCCGCGATACCGGCGTCGGTCGGGATCGACAGGCCGACGACATCGCCGGCGGCGGGGCCCGCGGCGACCCTGAACACGAGCCGATCGGCATCGCGCTCGTGGATCGCGATCGACGCGGCCTGGGCGTCGAGGATGGTCACGGCGGCCTCGGCGACGGCGGCCAGGACGGGGTCGGGCGGGCTGGTCCCGATCGCCTCCGCGGCGTCGAGCCGCCGGGCCACGGCCTCGAGCAGCCGATCGAGGGTCGTGCGCGCCTGGCTCATCGGCGGGCCGCGGCCACGAGTCGGGCGGCATCCGGCACGACCAGGTCGTCGAGTTCGAAGCGCATCACGTCGGCCGCCACCAGGTCGGCCAGCAACCGGTTCACCGACTGGCGCGACCCGCCGATCATCCCGGCCAGCTCCGATTGGGTGTACGGCCATGGCAGCCGGTACTCGCCGACCAAGTCGCCGCCATCCGGGGCCGCGCCCGGGGTCGACGCCACGATCGCGCGCAGGACGTGATTGGCGAGGCGCCCGGGCAGGTCGAGGAAGTGGAGATCCTCGAGCTGTGACGTGAGGCGACGGATCTCGCCGGCCAGGGCGGCCAGCAGGGCGGTCCGGACACCGGGCTCTGCATCGACGAGCGCAGCGAAGGCGTCGCGTCGCAGGACGTGCGTCTCGACCGCCTCGAGGGCGACCGCCGTCGCCGAGCGCGGTGCGCCATCGAGCAGCGACAGCTCGCCGAAGAAGCCACCGGACGTGATCGTGGTCAGGATCGCCGGCTCCGACCCGTCGTCTGGCGGGATGGTGATCTTGACCGCGCCGCCGGTGACGATGAACAGGGCATCGCCCGGGTCCCCGGCGTGGAAGATCGTCTCGCCCCGGCGGAAGCGCCGACTCCGCAGGGCCCCGGCGACAAGGGCCAGGCTGGCGGGATCCATGTCGCTGAACAGGCGACAGGCACGCAACGCGTCACCTGCCGGATCGCCGCTGCGGTGCTCACCAACCATGGCCCAAATCGTACGCGGCACGGCGATCGCACGGCGGTGCGCTCAGGCAACACAGGCAGCACGTCGCGCGATTGACACCCGTTCGCGACAGGACGAAGGTAGGATGTCGAGGTAGGACCATCGTCGTGCGACGAAATCCGGGGATTCACGGAGGGGTTGCCATGCACCCGTTTCGCTGGGCTGTGCCTGGCCGTACCTTGGCCAGCGCGGTCATCGCCATCCTGATCTGGACCACGCTGGCAACGGCCGTGGTGGCCGCCGCGGACAAGTCGTTCGGGGCGACCGTCCAGCCGGCGCCGCTGGTGGCGGGTGCCTCCTATGGCAGTGGCGCTCGCGCGGCGAGCTTCGTCACCCTGACGCTCACCAACACGTCGGGCCAGGCCAGCCTCGGCTCGGCGAACGTGACGGCTCCGGACGGGATCGTCCTGACCGGGGCGAGCTCGAGCGTCGGCAGTGCCACGGTGGTCGGCAACGTCATCCAGCTGCGCACGCTCGGGCTCGCGCCGTCCACGTCCGTGGTCGTGTCGATCTCCGCGCGCGTCGAATGCGCTGCCAACCACGCAAGCTACACGTGGGCGTTCACGGTCAAGCAGGCCAACGACTTCAACGGCGTCGGCAATGACCTGGCGCAGGATGCACCGGTCACGAGCACGATCAGTGGTGCCTGCGGGATCACCTTCTCGAAGCAGCCCGCACACTCCGAAAAGACCCCGACCGCGATCACCAGCGCCATCTACGCCCCGACCGCCGACCCGGTCACCGTCAGCGTCCGTGACGCGGCGGACGTCGACGTGGTCCCGTGGTGGAGCGGCACGATCGCGCTCACGCTCGGCGACGACCCGACCGGCGGCAGCGCCGTCCTGGCCGGTGGCCTGAGCGGTTCGGCCAGCGGCGGGTCGGTGACCTTCGCACCGACCATCGATCGGAGCGCGACCGGCTACAGCCTCATCGCGACCGCGACACCGACTGCCGGCTCCGCGTCGGCCGGCACGACGGCCGCCGGGCTCGAATCGGCCAACTTCAACATCGTCGACGACGCTGCCGTGTGCACCGCCGGCAACAGCTGCTCGGCGACCGCGGGCGTCGGCCAGAAGACATCGGCCAAGGTCGATGCCCAGGCGAGCGGCGGCTCGGCGGGCGATCTCGTCATCCTGTCGATCGCCGATCCGACCGTGACGCTCGATTGCGCCGGCTACAGCGAAAGCTCGGATGCCGTCGTCTACGACGTGACGACGTCCAACGGCACTGACCCCTCGAACCGCCCGAAGGTCGCGACCATGACCCTCGCCGCGGCCTTCGTCACCCGTGCGGCGTCGAAGTACGACGTCTGCTACAGCTCGAACCTGCCGTTCACGACCAAGAGCGGGACGACCGCCACCACCGGCCTGCTGCCGGCGTGCGCGAACAGGAACCCGCAGGCACCGTGCGTCGTGTCGCGGACCCTCGACAAGCAGAAGAACCTCGTCATCGTGGTGTCCTCGCCCCCGGGCGACCCGGCCGCCCGGTTCTAGTCCCGCGCTCACCGGACGGGGCGGCGACCACGGTCGCCGCCCCGTCTTCGCGCCCGGGCGATCGCGTCCCGACGGCGAGGCCCTAGACTCGGACCGTGGTCGAGGAACCTGTCCGTCGTCTGGTCACGGTCGTCACATCGGACCTCAAGGGCTCGACGAGCCTCGGTGAGCGGCTCGATCCCGAGTCGCTGCGTGAGGTCCTGACCCGCTATTTCGACGACATGCGGGCCGTCCTCGAAGGCCACGGCGGAACGATCGAAAAGATCATCGGCGACGCGATCATCGCTGTCTTCGGCTTGCCGACCGCGCGCGACGACGACCCGGTTCGGGCCGTCGCGGCGGCCGCCGCGACCCAGCAGGC
>DASSII010000077.1:0-21759 GCA_035692005.1 Candidatus Limnocylindrales bacterium
ACTTCCTCGATGACTACTTCGACAACGACCTGATCAAGGGCTATCTCGCGTCATCGAGCATCATCGGGACGAAGGTCGGGCCGCGCTCGCAGGGCTCGGGGCTGGTGCTGCTCTACCACTCGATCGGGGAGCACGACGGGATCTTCGGCTCGTGGGCCTTCCACAAGAAGGGCAACGGCGGCTTCACCCAGGTGCTCTCGCGGGCGGCCCAGGCCTTCGGGGCGGAGATCGTCCTGGAGTCGCCGGTCGACTCGGTGATCACCAAGAACGGCCGTGCGACCGGCGTGGCGCTCAAGGACGGCACCGAGTACTACGCCGACACCGTGGTCAGCTCGCTCGACCCGCGGCGCACCTTCCTCGAGCTCGTCAACCCGCGCGAGCTGCCGGACGACCTCGTCGAGAACATCGGGCGCTTCCGATTCCAGGGCACCTCGTCCAAGGTGAACTTCGCGCTCGACGGGCTGCCGCACTTCCCCGCCCTCGGCGACAAGCCGGATCACTTCCGCGGCTTCACGAACATCGGGCCGTCGATGGACTACCTGGAGCGCGCATTCGACGACGCCAAGTACGGCTGGTACAGCCAGCGGCCGTACATCGACATGGCGGTCCAGTCGACCATCGACCTGGACATGGCACCGCCCGGCAAGCACGTCATGTCGTGCTTCATCCAGTACACGCCCTACAAGCTGCGCGAGAGTGACTGGGACACCGAGAAGGAGCACCTCGGCGACACCGTCCAGCGGACGCTCGAGTCGTTCTTCCCGGGCTTCGGCGACATCGTCCTCCAGCGCGAGGTCGTGACGCCGCTCCACATCGAGCGGACCGTCGGCCTGTCAGAGGGCAACATCTTCGCCGGCGAGTTCTTCGCGCCGCAGATGTTCTTCTTCCGCCCGGCGCCCGGCTGGTCGCAGTACCGCACGCCGATCGATGGCTATTACCAGTGCGGCTCCGGGACCCATCCGGGCGGCTGCGTGATGGGAGCTCCCGGCAAGCTGGCCGCCGGTCAGATCCTCAAGGACCGAGCCAGGACCGGCGCTCGGCCTCGGTCGCAGGACCGATCCCGGAGCTGACGGCGACATGACGGCGACGGGGGCCAGCGGCATCGCCACCGGCCCCCGTCGCGCCCTCCCCGGGTCAGTTCTTGACGATCTCGCCTTCGGGCGACATGACGTACCACTTGCTGTTGAGGCCCTGGCCATTGGTGTCACCGGCCGACGCGTCGGCGGCGAAGTAGTACAGCGGGTACTCGCCGTACTTGACCTGCTTGCTGCCATCGGTCCGGTCGACGACCGACAGCTTTGACGTGTCGAGCCCGGTGCCCAGGCTGACGGCGGCCGCATCGTCGGCCAGCACTGGCGGCCAGTTGGCAGCGCACTGGTCGTAGCACGTCGGAGTGCCGGCTTCGTCGGGTGTGAAGCCGTACAGCGTCTTGCCGGCACCGTCGACCACGATCTTGCCGTGCGAGCTGTCGGCGACCGCGAGCGACACGCCGGCGGCGGCGGGCGACGACGGCGCGACTTCGGACGGGGTGGCTTCGGACGGGGCCACGGACGGCGCCACCGATGCCGCGGGGGGCGCTGATGCGGCTCCGCCGCCGCTGCTCGAACAGGCGGCCGCCATGAGGGCCAGGGTGCCGATCAACAGGATCGACCGGAACGTGTGGGACATCACGATTCTCCGATACGGCTGGGGTACACCCAGCCCTACGTCGGTCAGGGCTCCATCGGTTTTGGCGCTGCGCCCGTGAGTCGGCCAGCCCCGGCTGGTAGGCTCCGGGCGTGGTCAGCCGACGCACGGATCCGCGCCGCCCGACGGTCGCCGAGTCGCCACGCCCGGCCGGCACGCTGTTCTTCGTCCACGGGGCGAACGAGACCTCGGAGGGTCTGTCGGCCAACGTCGCGCGGATCGAGGCCCAGGTCCGGGATCGTGGCTGGGATGTGCGCGTGGTCGCCCCCGAGTGGCGTCGTCGGTCCGGATTGCGCCTGGGCAACTGGCACAAGGCCGTGCCGCGGGCGGCCCGGCCCGCGACCATCTCGCTCGCGTCACTACCGACCGGGATCGGCCGCAACGCCATGTTGCGGCTGGTCACGAACTACTTCGAGGGACGTCGTGACGTCCTCCTCGACGTCCTCGGGGCGCAGTTGCTGGCCGACATCCTGGGCTATCACGAGCATCGCCAGTCGATCCAGGATGTGCTCCGCGACGAGCTGGCCACCGCGGCGCGGGCCGGCGGCGGGCGGACGGTCTTGCCCGTCGGGTTGAGCCTCGGCGGCGTTGCCCTGGTCGACCTCATCGGCTCGTGGCCGGATGCCCCGGTCGAGGCGTGCGTCACCGTGGGCACGCAGGCACCGCTGCTCTACACGTTCGATGCGATCCCCTCGCTGCCGTACCACGAGGCCGATCCGCCGCACCTGCCGGTCCCGTGGCTCAACGTGTACGACACCCGGGATCTGCTGTCGTTCGTGGCCGAGCCGTTATTCCGCCGGACCGACGGCCTGGCGAGCGTCGTCGACCTGCGGGTCCACTCGGGCAAGGACTTCCCGAAGTCGCACAGCGCGTACTGGGAGCTCATACCCGTGTGGGACGCCATCGCGACGGCGTTCAGCTGGAAGCGGACCGAGCGGATGACGGTCAAGGAGGCCCGCGATCTCGGCTTCGAGGCGCGCAAGGCGCCGCAGCGGCGCGACCAGCCCTGAGGCGCTCGACCGAGCCGCCGGCAACGACCGACGGCCTCCCCGCCGAGCCCAGCCCCGATCAGCGCGGCCGCGGCCAGCGCGCGGTTCGGTCGGCGGACCGCGGCAGCGACGCCCAGTCGGCCCGGACGGGCGCGAAGATGTCGACGACCACGGCGCCATCGGGGCCGGCGACCGCGTCATGGGCCAGGCCGGACGTGATCCGCCAGGTGCCGCCCGGCCCGAGCTGGCGTCGCTCGCCGTCGACGGTGAACGTGATCGAGCCTTCGATGCACATGCCGAGCTGCTCATGCTCGTGCTGGTGACCGGGAACGACGGCGCCCGGGGCCAGCTCCACCACAGCGAGGCTGGCGTTGTGCCCCGTGATCACCCGTGCCTGGACGCTGTCGCCCCACACGTCGAGTGCCGGGACATCGACGATATCGCGCAGGTTGGCCATGGCGCACCTCCGGGCTGGCGACGTGACGGGGCGGATCGGCGCAGCGTAGCGCCGCTACCCTTGGGCCGGTGAGGATCTCGGCCCAGACCGCGCGGCGGTTCATCCTCGGCCGCCAGGGTCTGTGGCCCGGTCGGCGCTGGCGCGGCCTGTCCGGCACCGAAGCGGCGATGCGCACGATGGAGCACCTCCAACTCGACCCGCTCCAGGTGATGGGCCGTGCCCAGGACCTCATGCTCGCCTCGCGAGTGATCGGCTACCGACCCGATGACTGGGCGATCCTCACCTACGAGCAGCGCAAGTTCTTCGATTGGGGTGGCTGGTTGGCGGTCCGCCCGATCGAGGAGCTGCCCTACTGGCGCGTCAGGATGCGCCGCGAGCGCGAGCACAACGAGCGACTGCGCGCGATCGAGCGGGATCACGCCGAGGCGATCGCCGAGATGCGGACGCTGCTGCGCGAGCGCGGCACCGTCGCCAACCGCGACTTCACGATGGCCTCGCGTCGACGGACCGACAGCTACCGCGGGCGCAAGGACAGTGCCCTCGCGCTCTACTACCTGTGGCGGATCGGGGAGGCGATGGTCCACCATCGCGACCGGTTCGAACGCATCTACGCGCCGACCGATGCGATCATCCCGGCCGGATCGCACGACATCGTCGACGACGACATCGCCGACGCGTTCCTGTGGCGTAAGGAAGTCGCCTTCGATGGCCTGACGCGGTTCCAGGGCACGACGCGCCTGGAGCGTGCAGCGTTGACCGCGTGGCGCGATGCCGCGGTCGCGGACGGCACGCTCATCGAGGTGCGCGTCGACGGCTGGCGCGCCGGCCACTGGGCCCTCGGCAGCGACGCGGCGCTGATCGACACCATCGCCGCCGGCGGGGTGCCGCGCGACTGGCGGCCGCTGGAGACCACGACCTCGAAGGAGGCGACGTTCCTCAGCCCGCTCGATCCGGTCAGTGCTCGCGGCAGGGCGACGCTGTTGTTCGGCTTCGACTATGTCTGGGAGGTGTACAAACCGGCCGCCCAGCGGCAGTTCGGCTACTACGCGCTGCCGGTCCTGTGGGGTGATCGGCTCGTCGCCCGATTCGACGGCCGGTTCGATCGATCCACGGCGACCCTGTCGATCCTCGGCCTGTGGCTCGAGGACGAGGCGCTCGGGACCGACGGCGCCTTCGTCGACGCCCTGGCCCTCGGCATGGCGCGCTTCCGGGCGTATCTCGGTGCGCAGGCCATCAGCGCCGACGGCGTCGGGCAGCCGGCCCTCCGACGCGCCATCGAGGCCCCCCGGACAGCCGACGACCCGGGCCGTCGAGACGACCCGGGTCGCGGGGTGCTTGGGATCAGGCGGGACTAGCCGCGCATGCTCCGGAAGCAATCGCTGCAGTAGACGGGCTTGCCGCTCGTCGGACGGAAGGGGACCTGGGCCTCCTTGCCGCAGTTCGAGCAGGTCGCCGCGAACATCTCGCGGGGGCCGCGATCGTAGCCACCGCCGCCGCCACCGCTCGAGTAGCCGCCGCCACCGCCGGCGGAGTAGCCGCCACCGGAGCTGTAGCCACCGTACGAGCTGTCACTGCCCTCGCTGTTGCGCGCGGCCTTGCGGCTCGCACGACAGGAGGCGCAGCGGCGCGGCTCGGTGAAGCCACGCTGCGCGTAGAAGTCCTGCTCGGACGCCGTGAACACGAATTCCTGTCCACAGTCCGCACAAGTCAGGTTCTTGTCGTTGTACAAAAGAAAAACTCCTCTTCGTAGCCGGCGCGTTCCCGTCGGGTTCTCGCGCCAATCGTGAGAGGAGTCCGCGTTGCGTCGTGCTAATAGTGGCCCGGGTCGATCCGGGACCGGCAAGCATCATACCTGACCGACAGGACCCGAGTCTACCCCGAAGATTCCATCCCCAGGGATGATGTCGACGGCGTCGGTCGGGCCCTACCCTGTGCTGCGTGAGCACCCACGTCGGAGATCGTGCCATGGAGCCCTCGCCCGCGGAGGGGACGGCCCGCGGCGAGCTCGTGTTCGACACCCTGGTCGCGCTCGGCCTCACCGCGGTGTCGATCGTCGCCCTGCTCGGCCAGGCGCCAGACGCCGGCAACCTCGATCCGCTGAGCAGCGCCCTGCTCATGCTCGAGACGCTCCCGCTGATCGCCCGACGACGATGGCCGGTGGCCGTGTTCCTCGTCGTCACCGGCGCGACGATCCTGCACGCGTCCCTGGCGCAGGGCGACAGTGTCAACGAAAGCCTGGGAGCGCTGGTCGCCCTGTTCACCGTCACGGAACGCGTGGAGCGTCGAGTCTCGGTGCCGTTCGCGGTGCTGCTCGGAGCGGCCTTCGCCGTGCTCATCACGATCAAGAGCGGTCAGCCCTTCGGGCTGCAGGGCTTCCTCCAGACGATGCTGTCGGTGGCGGTCGCCTGGGCCCTGGGCGACTGGGCCCGGACACGCGGCATGTACGCCGCGGCGATCGAGGACCGATCACGCCTGCTCGAGCTGGAGCGCGAGGAGCGCGCTCGCCGCGCCGTCCAGGCCGAGCGTGAACGCATCGCCCGGGAATTGCACGACGTGGTGACCCATCATGTCAGCGTGATCGTCATCCAGGCGGGCGCCGGCCTGACCGCGCTCGAGCGGCGACCGGAGCAGGCCCGAGCCGCGCTCAGTGCGATCGATCGGACCGGTCGCCAGGCGCTGACCGAGATGCGACGCATGCTCGGCATCCTGGGCGACGCGGACGCCGGCCCCGAGACGGCACGCGACCCGATGCCCGGGCTCGATCGCCTGGGCGAATTGCTCGAGCAGGTCCGGGCGGCGGGGCTGCCGGTGGAGCTTGCGATCGTCGGCGAGCGGCGTCCACTCGACCCCGGCGTGGACCTGTCGGCCTACCGCATCTTGCAGGAGGCCCTCACCAACGTCCTCAAGCATGCCGCCGGAGCCCGTGCCCGGGTCGAACTGGCGTACGGACCGTCCGATCTCGATATCCGGGTGACCGACGAGGGCGGAGCGGGCACCCGTGGCATCGGTGGTTCCGGTGATGCTGGCCACGGCCTCATCGGCATGCGCGAGCGTGCCGTCCTGTTTGGCGGGACGTTCGAGGCCGGCTCGACCTCGACCGGTTTCGGCATCCATGCGCGGATGCCCGCGGAACCCGACCGGTCGACGACGGCGTGACGACGCGCATCCTGCTGGTCGACGACCAGCAGCTGGTTCGGACCGGCTTCCGGATGATCCTCGAGGACGAGGAGGGCATCGAGGTCGTCGGCGAGGCGGCCGATGGGAAGGCGGCCATCGAGGCGGCCCGCCGGCTTGCGCCCGATGTCATCGTCATGGACATCCGGATGCCGGTCGTCGACGGCATCGAGGCGACCCGCCGGATCGTGCGCGAGCGTGCCGCTCCGGACGCCCGGGTGCTGGTGCTCACGACGTTCGATGCGGACGAGAACGTCGTCGAGGCCCTGCGCGCCGGGGCGAGCGGGTTCCTGCTCAAGGATGTGACGCCCTCGGACTTTGTCGCCGCCATCCGGACCGTGGCTGCGGGCGACGCGTTGTTGGCCCCGACGGTCACCCGCCGTCTGCTCGATCGCTTCGCCGACCGTCTGCCGCCGGTCAACGAGGAGCGGAACGCGGCGCTGCGGGAGCTGACCGAACGCGAGATCGAGGTCCTGACCCTCATCGCCCGGGGGCTGGCGAACCGCGAGATCGCCGAGCGCCTCGTCCTGGCCGAGCCGACCGTCAAGACCCACGTCTCGCACGTGCTCGACAAACTCGGTCTGCGCGACCGGGCCCAGGCGGTCGTGCTCGCCTACGAGGCAGGCCTGGTCCGGCCCGGGTCGCTCGACGGGCCCCGCCCCGGCTGAGCGAGGGGCCGCCGAACGCGCAGCGCCCGGTCGGGATGAGGGTCGACCGATACCGCGGGATGAGTGCGGCCTCCAACATCGGGCCCGACGGGTCGACCCGTTCGATCCGCGAGGCCGATGCGCCACGCCCCGCCGCCGGCCAGTGTGGTGGACACGCGGACGACCAACGTTCGACACCAACGGAGATCCACCATGACCGACGCCACGGCCATCTCGACGGCCGGACTCACCAAGCACTATCCGGGGGTACAGGCCCTGACCGACCTGGACCTCGACGTCCCGGACGGATCGATCTACGGCTTCCTCGGCCCCAACGGCGCCGGCAAGTCGACGACCATCAAGCTGCTCGCCGGGCTGACCCGACCGACCAGCGGCACGGCCGCCGTCGCGGGCATCCCCGTGGGCGCCGGGCCGGCCTACCGCCGCGAGGTCGGCTACCTCGCCCAGGAGCCGAGGTTCTACGACTGGATGACCGGGCGCGACACGCTCCGGTTCGTCGCTTCGCTCTTCCCGGCCACGGCCCGAGCCTCCGAAGCCCGGATCGACGCGATCCTGGAACGGGTCGGCCTTGCCGACGCGGCCGGCCGCCCGACCCAGACCTATTCGGGCGGCATGCGCCAGCGGCTCGGCATCGCCCAGGCGCTCGTCGGTTCACCGAAGGTGCTCCTGCTCGATGAGCCCGTCAGCGCGCTCGACCCGATCGGACGCCGCGAGGTGCTCGACCTGATGCGCGAGCTGAAGGGCGAGGTGACCGTCTTCTACTCGACCCACATCCTCGATGACGTGCAGCGCGTCAGCGACCACGTCGCCATCCTCGACCACGGACGCCTCGTGCAGGCGTCGCCGACCAGGGAGCTCCTCGAGAGCTTCGCTCGGGATCAACTGCGCGTGGCGATCGCCGGCGCCGACGATGCGACCGCGGTGGCCCTCACGACCATCGACGGCGTCCTGTCGGTCGAGCCGACCGAGCGCGACGGCGACCTGCGGACGTACCTCGTCCGCATCGCGCCCGACGCCACCGCCGCCGTCCAGGCGCGGATCACCCGCTTCGGTGCGGACCACGACCTGGCCGTCACCGAGAACCACGTCGTCCGGCTCGGGCTGGAAGACGTCTTCCTCCGCCTCATCGACACGAAGGAGCGTGCGGCATGACCGCCTCGATCAGCACCCCAGCCCTGCCCGTCCAGCGACCAGCCGCCTTCGGCGACCGATTCGCCGGCATCCGCCCGCTTGCCGCCAAGGACCTCGCCGACTGGCGTCACGGGCGCCGGCTGTGGATCATCGTCGCCGTCGTGACCGCGTTCATGGCTCTGGCGGCCGCCAACAACTGGATCATCAGCCAGGTGATCGCTGCGGCCCCCGACGTCCAGGCGCCGGACCGCCCGATGTCGATGGTCCCCATCGATAATGTGCTGGCCGCCGTCGCCAGCCAGATCTTCATCTTCGCGGCGATCTTCGGGTCGATGAGCCTCATCGTCGCCGAGCGCGAGCGTGGCACGCTGTCGTGGGTCGCCTCGAAGCCGGTGGGTCGGGGCGGCATCCTCGTTGCCAAGTGGGCGTCCGCCACGGTCGCCATCGGACTGGCCGCTGCGGTCGTCCCGCTGGCGATCACCACCGCCGTCGTCAGCGCGCTGTACGGCCCGCCGTCGATCGGTGCGATCGTCCTCACGGCGGCCGGCATGCTCGCCGCGATCGCGTTCTTCGTCGCCGTCGCGGTGGCCGTGTCGACCTTCGTGGCCAATCAGGCCGCCGTCGCGGCCATCGGCTTCGCGGTCCTCTTGCTGCCGGGCATCGTCGGTGCGCTGCTGCCGTTCGACATCGCCCCGTTCCTGCCGACATCGATCGTCGGCTGGTCGATCGGCTTCGGACTGGGCGCACCGGTCGGCATCGCGACGCCGATCGCGTGGGCCGTCGGGATGATCGCCCTCGGTGCCATCGCGGTCTGGAGGGTCGATCGACTGGAACTGTGATGGTCTGGCCGGCTCGCTCGCCGGCAGCGCGGCACGTGCGCCCGGCCGGGATCCCGGCCGGGCGTCGCCGCGTGCAGCGACCGCGACGACCGGCCCCTTGCGCCGCCGACGCGTCGTTCGCGGAACGATGCGACCATGGGTCTCCAGGCATCACACGAGGAGACGGATTGCACACATCACAGTTCACGGACTCGAAGCCGGTCGCCGAGGCCGTCGCACCCGATCATCGCCAGCGGCAGCGCGTGCGGACCATGCTGCTCACCCTCGGCGCGACCGTCGCCCTGGTGGCCGCCTGCTCCAGTACGCCAGGGGCATCCGCACCGACCAACGCCTCGCCGTCGGCCGGCTCGATCCAGGACCTGGCCGTGACCGGCAAGGAATATGCGTTCGAGGCCCCGGCGGCCGTGCCGGCTGGTCCGACCCGGATCACCCTGACCAATGCCGGCAAGGAGGAGCATCAGGTCCAGGTCGCGAAGCTGGCCGATGGCAAGACCTTCGCCGACCTGACCGAAGCACTGAAGGGCCCGAATGAGAGCGCCGCCCTGGCGCTGGTCTCGCTGGACGGCGGACCGACCGGTGTCGTCCCGGGCGCGAGTGGCAGCACGACCGTCGCGCTGACGCCCGGCCAGTACGTGTTCCTGTGCTTCGTGACGACCGCCGAGGGTGTGCCTCACTTCGCGAAGGGCATGATCGCCCCGCTCGAGGTCAAGGAGCCGGCTTCGACCGCCGCGCTCCCCGCCGGTGACGCTGCCCTGACCCTCCAGGACTTCGCCTTCGTCGGGCTCGACACGCTGAGCCCCGGCAAGCACGCGATCGCCATCACCAACAAGGGACCGCAGCCGCACGAGGCGACGATCGTCAAGCTCGCCGATGGCGTCACGGTCCCGCAGCTGCTGACCGCGTTCACCTCGAACGAGCCGCCGGCCGGACCGCCGCCGTTCACCAGCGCCGGCGGCATCGCCGGCGTGGCACCGGGTGCCAGCGCGACGCTCGATGTCGACCTGCCAGCGGGCAATTACGCGTACATCTGCTTCGTTCCCGATCCGGCGACCGGCAAGCCCCACGCCGCGCTCGGCATGATCGGGGCCCTGACCGTCAAGTAGCGATCGACCGGGGAACGACGGAGCACCGTCGATCCACCGGCGATAGCGGGACGCGCCGACCCTCGACGAGGGCGGCGCGTTTCCGTTTTCGGGCCGGCCAGTTTCGGGGTCGGCCCGGGAGGTTGGCCCGGAGGCGACGACGAGCGCGGCTGGCGCCGCCAGTTGATAGGACGCCACCCGTCGGGCAGGATCAGCGGTCATCCTTGCGCGACGCGCGACAGAGGTGGTCCAGCCAGACGGAGGAATCGTGATGCGCTTCCGGACGACGATCCTGCAGAGCGACAAGACGGCCACCGGCATTCGCGTGCCCGATGCGGTCGTCGAAGCGTTCGGGCGAGGCAAACGGCCACCGGTCACGGTGACCATCAATGGCTTCACCTACCGCAGCACGATCGCCGTCATGGGCGGCGAATACATGGTCGGCGTCAGCGCCGCGAACCGGGCCGGCGCTCGCGTCGCCGGCGGCGATGTGGTCGACGTCGACATGGAGCTCGACACCGAGCCGCGGACGGTGGAGGTCCCCGACGACCTGGCGGCTGCGCTGGACGCGGTCCCCGACGCCCGGCGCACGTTCGACGCGCTGTCGAACAGCAACAAGGGCTGGCACGTCCTGCAGGTGGAGGGCGCCAAGTCGGACGAGACCCGGGCGCGGCGGATCGTGAAGTCCGTGGAGGCACTGCGCGAGGGCAAGCCACGCTGAACGCGCGGGCCATCCCGGGCGGCGCGACCCGCACCGCGGGGGACCGCTTCGGCGCAGCGCACGCTGGTCACCGATGGAGCATCGTGGACGACACGGAGAGGAGCACGCCATGTTCGACACCAGCAAGGCATATTCGGGGTTCGCCGTCCCCGACCTCGAGGCTGCCACGGCGTTCTACGGGGGCATCCTCGGCATCGACACCGAGCTGATGTTCGGTGGCGGATTGCTCCGGCTGCGCCTCTCGCCTGGCCACCAGGTCCTGGTCTATCCCAAGGCCGACTTCGTGCCGGCGACCTACACCATCCTCAACTTCCCGGTCGCGGACGTGGACCGTGCGGTCGACGAGTTGGTCGCCGCCGGGGTCGGGATGGAACGGTTCGAGGGCTTCGAGCAGGACGCCAAGGGGATCGCCCGTGGGGAGGGCCCGACGATCGCCTGGTTCCGCGATCCGGGCGGCAACATCCTGGCGGTCCACTCCGACGAGCCGATGTGATATCGGGCTGGGCGGCAGGAGCGGGGGTCGCGGTCCGGGTCGGGCGCTCGGGTCGGGGTCGCGGCGCGTCGCGCTCGGCCGGTCCGGGCACCCTACGGCCCGCGGACGCGGTCGCGGCGCGTCGCGCTCGGCCGGGTCGCGTCGGGCTCGGCCGGGTCGGGCCCGCGGTCCGGGTCGGGCGCTGGTCGAGTCGATCGAGCGTTCTGGCCGGGCACCCGTCGCGAGGGCGGGTCGGTCGAGTGGGCGCTTCAGGCCGCCGATTCCGCTGGGACCATACTTCTGGGGCGTTGGAGAGCGACATCGGGGAGCGAGATCGGGCCGGGTGGACTCTGGACCGGCAATTCGAGCGTGGCTCAGCCGTTCCTGCGCGTGCTTCGGCCGGCTCCGGCGTCGAAGCCGCGCGGTAGCCGCTCGCGTACCGGTGGGAGGTATGGTCGGAGCGGAAATCGATCGCCGATGGACGAATCACCCAAGGCGGTCCCACCCGCGACTGTGCGACCCGCGCCTTGTGCGACCCGCGCCGGGGCGCCGCCTGCCGGGTCGCTCCCTGCCGCCCCGCCGTCGCCAGCCGCCCCCGCCAGAATCGAAAACGGCTCGTCCGCAGGGGACGGGCCGTTTCCTTGGTCAGCGACCTCTAGGCCTTGCGCACCTGCTTGGCGCGCGGACCCTTGGGGTTCTGCTCGACCTCGAACTCGACAGTCTCGCCGCCGACGAGGCGGTCGAAGTCGAGCGAGGAGTCGAGGCCGTCGCGATGGAAGAAGTATTCCTTCTCATCGTCGGCAGCGATGAAGCCGAATCCGCGATCGGAAACGACACGCTTGATGGTACCGGTGGCCATGGTTGACCTCCTGGACTTCCCGAACGCGGGATGGCAGGCGCACGGTCCGTTCGAGAAGAGGGTCGACCACGCGGCGTCCCACCGCACGTCGCGGCGGGGCGCCACCGTACCACGGAGTGCGTTTCCGCGGGGCCTGGCGGGCATCGGGTCAGTGGGGCGGACGGGAGGTCACTTGCAGTCTGCAAGCGCCCGGCGTACGGTGGTTGCCTACGCAACAACCCACGCGGAGCCGCAGGACCCATGGACGATCGTATCCAGGCCGCCCTCGCCAGAGGGCATCTCATCGATATCACGACCACCGGTCGCCGAACCGGGCAGGCCCGTCGCCTCGAGATCGTGTTCCACAACATCGATGGGCGACTCATCATCACCGGCTCGCCGCGCGCGGAGCGGAAGCGCAGCTGGCTCATCAATCTCGAATCGGACCCGCGGCTGACGTTTCACCTGAAGGGACCGGTCAGCGCCGACCTGCCCGCTACGGCGCGCGTCATCAGCGACCCGGTGGAGCGACGGATGATCGCGGACTGGGTCACCACGCACGCCTGGCCGAACCAGGACGCCGACGAGATGACTGCCCACTCGCCGATGATCGAGGTCACGATCGACGCTGCCGCGGCCTGACCGCGGCGCCCCGACCGTCCCTGCTCGACCGCGGCCCGCCCGTGGCGCTCTGGCGGGGGCGGCCCGTCCGTTCCGTCGGCCGGGGGGTTGACATCGGAGTCGCGTGTCTTATTATGCCTGTAGGTTAATTAACCAGGACGTGAAATGACACTCACTTCGGATCGACTCGACCGCACCTTCTCAGCCCTCGCCGACCCGACGCGCCGCGCGATCCTCGGGCGGCTCGCCAAGGGCGACGCCATCGTCACCGAACTCGCCGCGCCGTTCGACCTGAGCCTCCCGGCGATCTCGAGGCACCTCAAGGTGCTCCAGCGAGCCGGTCTCATCGAACAGGGCCGGCAGGCCCAGTGGCGCCCGTGCCACCTCAAGCCGGAAGCGCTCCGTGACGTTGCCGCGTGGATCCTCCAGTACCGCGAGCACTGGGAAGCCACGTTCGACCACCTCGATGACTACCTCCGCGAACTGCAGATGACGGAGCCCCGCCAGGACGAGTCGCCCTGAACCACCGACCGGCAGCAAGGAGCAGGAGCCATGACGATGCAGCAGCTTGGGAACGACCGAACGACGGCCTACGTCGACGGCGAGGACCTGGTGATGGAGCGGGTCTTCGACGCACCGCGCGACCTCGTCTGGAAGGTGATGACCGATCCAGCGCGAGTGACGAACTGGTGGGGCCCGCGCGGCTACACGACGACCGTCGTCGAGATGGACGTCAGGGTCGGTGGCAGGTGGCGCTGGATCAACCACACGACCGATGGCCACGACGCGCCGTTCAAGGGTGAGTACCTCGAGGTCGTTCCGCCCGAGCGCCTCGTCCAGACCGAGATCTTCGACGTCCCGCCGTTCGACGAGCAGCACGCCGTGAACACCTTCACCTTCGAGGCGATCGGCAACCAGACGAAGCTCACCGCGCGCAGCCACTTCCCGGATGTGGCGTCGCTCGAGGGCGCGCTCGCGACCGGCATGATCGGCGGCGCGCTCGACACCTACGATCGCCTGGCCGAGGAGATCGCCACGGGCTGACCGGTCGGGTCGGGCCCGGCCCGACCCGTCGGGGTCCCGACCGCGCCTTATCGCCACCTCCCGGAAGGACCGGGTGACCGGTCCTTCCGCCCTGGCGCCCTCTCCCCTCAGCCCGGTGGCGCGGATCCCTGATCGCGGAACCAGGCGATCGCCCGGACCCGGGCCGCGGCGTGATCGACGATCGGAGCCGGGTAGTCCGTCCCGATCCGGCAATCGGCCCGGATCTGCTCGTCGCTCGTCATCGTCCATGGGGCCTGCAGCCGTGCCAGCGGCACGCGCCGCAGCTCCGGCACCCAGCGACGGACATAGTCGCCGTCGGGATCGAACCGCTCGGCCTGCGTGACCGGGTTGAACACGCGGAAATAGGGCTGCGCGTCGGTACCGACCGATGCGGCCCATTGCCAGCCACCGAGGTTCGATGCCGGGTCGCCGTCGAGCAGGTGGCGCATGAAATGCGCTTCGCCGACGCGCCAATCGATCAGCAGGTCCTTGCTGAGGAAGCTGGCGACGATCATCCGTGCCCGGTTGTGCAGGTAGCCGGTCGCCAGCAGCTGGCGCATCCCGGCGTCGACGATGGGGAAGCCGGTCCGACCAGCGCGCCACGCGTCGGCCGCTCCGGCGCCGATCGGGTCGGTCGGCGGATCGCCCAGCGAGCCGCCGGGCCAGGCGACCGAGGCGAACCGACGCTGGAACGGGCTGTGTGCCAGGTCCGGGTCGTGGAAGAGGACGTGGGCGTAGAAGTCACGCCAGGCGAGCTCCGACACGAACCGACGCGACCCGACGGACGCGCCGTCCGCGGACAGCACCCGCGTGACGATCTCGATGGGGGACAGCAGTCCGAACCGCAGGTCCGGCCCGAGTCGCGAGGTGCCGCCCGCATCGTCGAGCCGATCGCGGCGGCTGGCATAACCGGCCGGTCCGCCGTGTGGTCCGGCCGCAAGCCACGCGTCGAGTCGATCGCGCGCCGCCTCCTCGCCGGTTCGCGGCAGCGCCGCCGGGTCCGCGGTCGGGGGCTCGGTGCCCAGGCGGGCGACGACGTCGAGGTCCCCAATGTCACCGCTCGCGAACGGGAGCGTCGGTCCGCCGGGATCGATCGACGGGCGGAGATACCGAGGCGCCGGCAGGACGTCACGGGGGTCCGCGGCCATCCACCGCCGCAGGAACGGCGTGAAGACCCGGGATGGCCGGCCCGCATCGGTCAGCATCGACTCGGGCTCGTGGACGAGCAGGCCAGGTTCCGCCACGACCTCGACGCCGTCGCGCTGGAGCGCTCGGGCCACGGCCGCATCGCGTCGCCGTCCGAACGGCGTGTAGTCACGGCTCAGCGCCACTCGCGATGCTGCCACGTCCCGCGCGAAGGCCGGGACGACATCGACCGGCCGACCGACACGGATCGACAACCGTGCGCCGCGCGCGGCGAGGGCGATGCCCAGCGAATCGATGGCACCGAGCAGGAACCATGTCCGGTTGGGCGACGCGAACCGACCGCGCAGGATCGCCGGGTCGAGGACGAACAAGGGTGCGACCGCGCCATGGATCGCGGCAGCCGTCAGCGCCGGGTGGTCGTGGACGCGCAGGTCGCGGCGGAACCACACGACGGTCGTCGGCGACGGCTCATCCGGTTTCGTCACGGGCGCGTCAGGCTGTCGGGTGGAGCAGCTGGCGCACGGCCTCCACCGACTCGGCGAGGTCGTCGGGCAGCACGACGGACGCCGGGATTCCCGCGACATTCCCGGCTCGGCGTCCGCCCAGGGCGACCGCCGGCGGTCGACCCGATGCCCGCAGCGCCGCCACGACCTCGGCCGCGCCCCGCACATCCGGCGCACCGATCGTCCCGATCACCGCCACCGATGCGCCGCTCGCTTCGACGGCCACGAGCCAGCTCGCGACCGGGACATCGGCGCCCAGGTAGAGGACGTCCAGGCCGGCCCGGCGGGCGGCGATCGCGAAGACCAATGCCCCTAGCTCGTGGCGACCGCCGGGCGGCAGGCCGACGATCACGTCGGGGGAGCCGTCGCCTGGCGCGGCGTCGAAGAAGCGCATCAACCGTCGATGGACGGTCTCGCTCGCCGCGTGCTCCATGGCGACATCGAGCTGGCCCGCGGACCAGCGCTCGCCCACCTCGCGCAGCGCCGGAAAGAGGACGTGCTCGGCCGCCGCCTCGAACCGCTCGCCCGCGAAGGCCTCATCGAGGATGGCTTCCATCGCCGCGACGTCGAGCGCGGCCGCCGACGCGACGAAGGCCGCGACCAGGGCGGCGCTGTGCCGCGGTTCGAGCGTGGTCGGGGCGATGGGCGCCGAGGCCGATCCCCTCGCTCGCGCGACGAGCGCCGCCAGGTCCGTGCCGGCGGCCGCGAGGACCTGCTCGGCGGCCTGGCTGGGCCGGACGCCATCGGCCTCGACCAGCTGGCGCATCGCGGTCAGGCGATCGATGGCGTCGTCGTCGTACAGCCGATACCCGCTCGCGGTGCGCTGCGGGGTCACCACGGCGTAGCGCCGCTCCCAGGCCCGAACGGTCGGGACCGGCAATCCACTGCGCGCCGCGGCTTGCTTGATTGTGTACATGGTTTGTAGAGACTATCACAACTGCAACGCTTGACAAGGTCTGTACACAGGCAGTACGGTTCCCATCGAACCCTGAACAAAGGGTGGACAACAACACATTGGCACATGTGGCCAAGACATAGGAGTCCAGATCGATGGATCGACGCATCATCCCCGCCCTTCGCCTCGTCGCGGCCGGGGTACTGACCCTCTCGCTGGCGGGTGTCGCCAGTGCCGCCGACACCGCCAAGGTCCGCGTGCTGCACGCCTCGCCGGACGCCCCTGCGGTCGATGTCTATCTCGACGACGCCAAGGTGGACGCCCTGACGAACGTCCCCTTCGCGACGATCTCCGGCTACCTCGACATCCCGGCCGGCGACCACAACGTCAAGGTGTACGCCACCGGCAGCACCACTGATCCCGTCATCGACGCCGACGTCACCGTCGCGGCCGGTACCCGCACCACCATCGCCGCCACCAACGCGGTGGCCTCGATCACGGCCCAGGTCCTCGCGGACAAGCCCTCGCCCGACTGCGACACGGCGTCGGTCCGCGTCGTCCACTTCAGTGCCGACGCCCCCGCGGTCGACGTCGCGACCAGCGGTTCCGCACCGGCCGACGCGGTCGTGAAGAACCTCGCCTACCCGAACGCAACGGGCTACGTCGCCCTGCCCGCCGGCTCGTATGACCTGGAGGTCCGACTCGCCGGCACCACGACCGTCGCCCTGCCCCTGCCGGGCGTCGCGGTCGAGGCGTGCACCGCCTACAGCGTGTTCGCCATCGGATCAGCCGCCTCACCGGCGATCGGGGACAACGCGCTCCAGGTGGTGGTGGCCGTCGACGCGACGGCGTCGAAGGCGACGGGCCTGCCCCCGACCGACACGGTCGACGGAACGACCACGACCGGCGGCAACACCGGCCTCGTGGTCGCGCTCCTCGCGATCGTCGGTCTGCTGTCCTTCGCCACCGTCGCCCGCCGCCCCGTCGCGCGCCGCGCGCAGCAGGACGAAGGGTAGTCGACGACACGCCGCGGACCCGGCCGGCGATCGCTCGCCGACCGGGTCCTGGCAGTCCGACCTCTCCCATGGATCTCCGACACCTGATCGACGACGCGCTCGAGATCGCAGTCATCCCGAGCTTCTCGCGGATCGGCTACGACGTGCGTCGGCGGTTGTACGGCTGGCGGCCCTTCCCGTCGGATGCGCTTGCCGGACAGACCGTCCTCATCACCGGCCCGACCTCCGGTCTCGGTCGCACGATGGCCGACGAGTTGGCCGATCTCGGGGCCCGACTGATCCTCGTCGGTCGTGACCAGCGCAAGCTCGCGGCGGTCCGCGACACGCTCGCTGCCCGGCACCGCGACGACCGGTTCAGGACCGTGGTCGCCGACATGGCGTCGCTGGCGTCGGTCCGGGCGGCGGTCACGACGATCGTCGCCAGCGAACCCCGGCTCGATGTCGTCATCGACAACGCGGGTGCCATCTTCCCGACCCGCTCCGACTCCCCGGACGGCATCGAATCGACCTTCGCGACGATGGTCGCGGGACCGTTCGCCCTCGTCGCCGGCCTGCTGCCGCTGTTGCGGCGAACGGGCGCCGCCCGGGTCATCGCGATCACCTCCGGCGGGCAATACGCGCAGCGGCTGCACCTCGACGACCTCGATTTCATGACCCGACCCTATGACGGGACGCGCGCCTACGCCCAGGCCAAGCGCGCCCAGGTGGTCCTGGTCCGCGAGTGGGCACGCCGGATCGCGCCGACCGACATCACCTTCAACGCGATGCACCCCGGCTGGGCTGACACGCCAGGCCTCGCCGCGTCCCTGCCCGGGTTCGTGCGCCTCATGGGCCCGATCCTGCGCACGCCGGCCGAAGGCGCCGACACGGCGGTCTGGCTGGCCGCCGACCCTGCGGCAGCCCGTATCACCGGCCGGCTGTTCCTCGACCGGCGGCCGCGGCCGTTCGACCGCATCCCCAGCACGCGCGTCGGCCCTGCCGGCCGACGACGCCTGTGGGATGCCCTCGTCCGGCTCACCGACACCAGCGATCCGGCTCCGGCCGACGAGCGCATCCCCACCGACCCACCCCGACATGGAGCAACGACATGACCCGCATCCACGAGCGCATCCAGACCGCCCTGCCGATCGAGGCCGCCTTCGACTACGTCGCCGACTTCGCCACCAACGAGGAATGGGACCCGGGCACGGACTCGTCGATCCGCATCGACGACGGCCCGGTCGGGACCGGTGCCCGCTACCGGCTGGACGTGCGCATGGGCGGTCGTGTCGCGCCCATGGAGTACCGCATCCGCGAGTTCGACCGCCCGAACCGGGTCGTGCTCGTCGGCAGCGGGTCCGGCGTCGACGCCGTCGACGACATCCGGTTCGAGCGAACCGACCACGGAACGGCGATCGACTACACCGCCGACATCCGCCTCGGCGGCGTCCTGCGCTTCGTCCAGCCGTTCCTCGGTGAGACCTTCGCCAAGATCGGGCGCGATGCGGCGGCCGGGATGACCCGAGAACTCGCAGCCCGCGCCGCCGGGACCGACGGGGCGGCCCGTTGATGCGCGTCGCGATCATCGGTGGCGGGGTCAGCGGCCTCAGCGCCGCCTACGCCCTGCAGCGGGACCACGAGGTCCGCCTGTACGACGCCGAAGCGCCCATCGGCGGCCACGTCAAGACCGTGGCGGTCGACGGGCCGGACGGTCCGCTCCCGGTCGACATGGGATTCATCGTCCACAACGACGTCACGTACCCGACCTTCCTGCGGATGATGGACGAGCTCGGGGTCGCGACCCAGGACAGCGACATGTCGCTCGGCTCGAGCTGCCGCGCGTGCGACGTCGAATTCAGCTCTCGAGGAGCACGTGGCTGGTTCGCCCAGCCAGCCAACGCACTGCGGCCCGGGCACTGGCGGATGTTCGCGGACATCCTGCGTTTCTACCGCGACGCCCGGACCCGGCTCGACGCCGACGTGACGACCCGGTCCACCCTCGGTGACTACCTCGACGACCTCGGCTTCGGACCGGCGTTCCGGGACCACTTCCTGATCCCGATCACGTCGGCGGTGTGGTCCACTGCGGCCGATCGGATCCTCGACTTCCCGCTCGACTACCTGCTGCGCTTCCTCGATCATCACGGCCTCATCGGGGTCGGTCGGGCCCTGCAGTGGCGCACCATCAGTGGCGGGTCGATGACCTACGTCGAGCGCATCCTGGAGCGGCTCGGTCCGGATGCCGTGCGGGCCGGCGACCCGGTCGTCGACGTCGCCCGGACCGGCGGCGAGGTGATCGTGCGCACATCGGCCGGTCACGGCGACACGTTCGATGCCGTGGTCCTCGCCACGCATGCCGACGACGCCCTCCGGCTGCTCCACGACGCCGACGGCCGCGAACGGGCCGCGCTCGGTGGGTTCGACTACACCACCAACCGGGTGGTCCTGCACACCGATCCCGCGGTGCTGCCGCGACGGCGCGGCGCCTGGGCGTCGTGGAACATCGACCAGGACGATTGCCGTCGACCCAGCGATGCGCTCACGATGACCTACCACATGAACCGCCTGCAGTCGCTGCCGGGGCCGGTCGAATACTGCGTCTCGGTCAACCCGAACGACCGGCTCGATCCCGAGCGGATCCTCGTCGACCGGGCCATGGCGCACCCGCTGTACACGTTCCGCACCCTCGATGCCCAGGCCCGCGTCGGCGAGCTGCAGGGCTGGCGCCAGACGTTCTTCGCCGGAGCGCACCTCGGGTATGGCTTCCACGAGGACGGTTGTCGGTCGGGCTTCGCGGCCGCTGACCTGGTCAGGGCGCGGGGCACAGGGACGGTCGACCTGGCCGGAGAGGTCGCGGCATGAAGTCGCACCTCCTCGACGGCGTCGTCCGCCACCGGCGTCCCGGTTCGGCGGCCTACGCGCTCGAGCACGGCGTGTACTACGCCGCGCTCGACCTCGACGAGCTCGACGTGGTGGGTCGGTCGTCGCCCCTCATCGGGCGAAATCGGTCGCGCGTGCTCGAGCTCCGCGACGCCGACCACCTCGTGCCCCCCGCCGACGATCTCCGCGCAGCCTTCCTCGCCCATCTGCGCGCGGAGGGCGAGGACCCCACGGGCTGGCAGATCACGCTCATCACCAACCTGCGGGTGCTCGGCTACGTCTTCAATCCCGCCAGCTTCTACCTCTGCCGGGACGGGACGGGGGACCTGCGAGTCGTGGTCGTCGAGGTCCACAACACGCACGGAGAGCGGCACCTGTACACGTTGCGTCCTCAGTCCACCTCGCCGACGTTCGTCGCGTCGATGCGCAAGGAGTTCTACGTGTCGCCATTCCTGGAGGTCCGCGGCGGCTACACGGTCCGCGTCCGGGACGAGGCGTCGCGCGTCCGGATCACGATCAACCAGGAGCAACCGGAGGGTCTCGCCCTGCACGCCAGCCTCGACCTGCGCCGCCGCCCCTTGACCACCCGGACCCTGGCGCAGATGCTGCTGCGGCATCCGTTGGTGACCCACAAGACCATCCTGCTCATCCACTGGCATGCGCTGCGCCTGTGGCTGCGCGGTGCTCGATTCCATCGACATGGGGAGGTCGTCCGATGAGCACGACGAGCGTCACCACCCGTCGACCACCGGTCGTCGGATCGCTGCTCGAGCGGGTGGCCTGGCGGGTCGGTCTGGCGGCCGCCGCGCGGATCCAGGTCGGCGCGCTGACCGTCGTCCTGCCCGATGGCACCCGCCGGACCTTCGGCGACGCCACCTCACGGGAGCGGGGCGAGATCCACGTCCACGACCGACAGGCCCTCGTGCAGATGCTGATCGACGGCGAGACCGGCGGCGGCGAGGCCTATATGGACGGGCTGTGGTCCAGCCCGGACCTCGCCGCGCTGCTCCGGCTGGCCGCTCGAAATCGGGCGGCGCTGGCGCTGTCCGCCGGCTGGTTCCGGATGCCGGCGCAGATCGGCAAGACCCTCGCCCACCGGTTGCGTCGCAATACGCGCGGCGGCAGTCGGCGGAACATCGCCGCCCACTACGACCTGGGCAACGACTTCTACCGGCTGTTCCTCGACGAGACGCTGACCTACTCGAGCGCGGTGTTCGCCTCGCCCGACCAGTCCCTGGCCGACGCGCAGCGGAACAAGGACCGGCTCATCGCCGAGGGCGCGGCCCTGCGGGCCGGACCGCACGTGCTCGAGATCGGATCGGGGTGGGGCGGGTTCGCGCTGCATCTCGCGCGCGAGCGCGGGTGCCGCGTGACCACGGCGACGATCTCGCGCGAGCAGCACGCCCTCGCGACGCAGCGCGTGCAGGCGGCCGGCCTGAGCGAGCGCATCGAAGTCGTCTACAGCGACTACCGGCAGCTGCAGGGCTCCTACAGCCGCATCGTCTCGATCGAGATGATCGAGGCGATCGGCCACCGGCAGCTCGGCACCTACTTCGCGACCATCGAGCGCCTGCTCGCGCCCGACGGCCTCGCCGGCATCCAGGCGATCCTCGTGCCG
>DASSII010000078.1:0-2645 GCA_035692005.1 Candidatus Limnocylindrales bacterium
CACCGATAGCATCCACCCAGCCATGCGCTCCCCCGCACCCCGTCACGCCCGTCGAGCCCGTCATATCGCCCCGCTCGTCGCGATGGCCCTCGTGGCCCTCGTGGCCGCCGCGTGCGGCAGCACGCCGCCGTCCGCCCCGCCGAGTGTCGCCCCGACGCCGGTCGCCACGCCCAACCCGCATCTCGCCGATCCAGCCACCGCCCAGGACGTGTTCAACGGCCTCGGCCGGCAGGGCCTCAAGATCACGCCCAACACCGCGGTGACCGGAGCGGGCGGCGGCGGGGTCGTCACCCGCATCAACGCCACCTATCTCGGCTGGCCGCTCGACGTGACCCAGTACCGGACCTCGGCCGACCTGACCAAGGCCGCGGCCTGGGCAGCGGGCGAGGCGCCGGGCCGTGGCGAACCGCCCGTCGCCCTGGCCGGCTACAACATCCTGGTCCGCTGGGGACCGTGGGGCACCGGCACGAAGCCCGCTGTCCCCGACGAGCAGCGTGCGGCGGCCCTCCAGGCCCTCGTCGCCGCCCTCGACCGACTGATCTCGCCGCTTCGCACCCGCACCATCGTCCCGGTGCAGGTCGCGGCGGTCGTTCCGACGACCGAGCCAGGACCATCCGCCGCACCGAAGGCGACACCCGCGCCCTGACGCCGTACCCTTCGAGCCACTACCGCTCGCAAGGGGGAGAACCCGGATGTCGATCGAGGGCCGACCCCGCCCACGTCCTATCGTCGCCCGATCGGGCGACGACGTGTCGGACCTGGACAAGCGCATCATCGAGCACCTCCAGGCCGACGGGCGTCGGCCGTTCACCCAGATCGCCGCGGAGCTCGGTGTGTCCGAAGCGGCCGTGCGCGCCCGCACCAACCGCCTGATCGAGCGCGGCATCCTCCAGGTCGTCGGTGTGACCGACCCGCTCAAGCTCGGCTTCCACCAGATGGCGATGATCGGCGTTCGCTGCGAGAGCGACCAGCTCGTGACCGTCGCCGACCAGGTCGCGGCCATGCCCGAAGTCGATTATGTGGTCATCACCGCCGGCACCTACGACCTGCTCGTCGAGACCGTGTGCGAGGACAACGAGGCGCTCCTGCGCTTCCTGACGGAGAAGTTGCGGGCACTCGATGGCGTGCGGGAGACCGAGACGTTCGTCTACCTCCGGATGGTCAAGCAGACCTACCAATGGGGCACGCGCTGACGCGTTTGGTGTCGCCAGGACGCACCAGCTTCTGGACTGGATCGGCCGCTTCAGGGACTAAGATGCCCGAGCATGTCGGTCGACCTGGAGCCCATCCTTGCCCTGATCGTGGTCGCGGTGGTCGCGAACCTCGTGGTCATGGCCGTGCTTCTCGGGTCGCCCGCCTTCAGTCGTACGCGGGCCCTCATCCGGGAGGACGAGCCGGGCGACCTCCGCGCTGAGACGGCCATGGCCGCGGCCGCCGTCGTCGGCGGTGCGAGCGATGGCGAGCGGGCGCAGGACGAGTCCACCCAGACCTATGACCGCGTCGTCCGGATCGTCAGCTGGGTCTTCCTGCTGGCCACGACGACCGTCGTCGCCGTCACCGGGCTGTGGCCCGCGAACCAGCCCGCGATCCTGGTCCTGCTCGCCCTGACCGGCATGTTCGTGCTCGTGATCCACGACCTGCTGCCGGCCGATGCGCTGGGGGCTGCGAAGTTCGGCGTCGAGGGTTCGGTCGCGATCACCGTCGCGACGCTGCTGGTGGCCCTCACCGGTGGCGTGCAGAGCCCGTTCTTCTTCACCTACCCCCTGATCGTGGGCGGCGCCGCCCTCGTGGTCTCGCCGGCCATCACGGTCGGCCTGGCGGCGACCACCGCGCTTGGCTACCTGCTGGCCGTCGTTCTTGGCTCCGAGGCCGGGACGCTGGCGATGCCGCAGACGACGGCGACGGTCGGGGTCAACCTGACGGCCATGATCCTGCTCGCCTACGTGGCGATGGTCATCGCCATGGACCAGCGCCGGTCGCGCGATGCCGCGATCCGCCTGTCGACGATCGACCCGTTGACGACGCTCTTCAATCGCGGCTTCTTCTTCGCCGCCCTCGAGCGCGAGATCGCGCGCAGCGCGCGCTCGGGCCGTGGGTTCTGTCTCTTGATGATGGACCTCGACGAGCTCAAGCTGGTCAACGACCGGCTGGGCCACTTCCACGGTGACCGGGTCCTGCGGGCCGTCGGCGAGATCGTGAGTGCCGGCGTCCGGCGCATCGACACCGCGGCGCGCTACGGCGGCGACGAGTTCGTCGTGCTCCTGCCCGAGACCGATCCGACCGGCGCCTACGTCGTCGCCGAGAAGGTCCGCCTCGGCGTCCATGACCTGCAGTTGGGGTTCGAGGACCCGTCGATCCGGCCGTCGCTGTCGATCGGCGTCGTCAGCTATCCGGACGATGGCAACACCGCGGACGAACTGATGATCAGCGCCGACGGCGCCATGTACGCCAGCAAGCGCGCCGGCAAGAACCGGGTCACCGGGGTCGACATGCCGGTCGACTCACCACCGGTCGACTCGCCCCCAGTCGCCTCCGCGCCGTAGCTGCGCGAGACCCCACGGCCGTCCCGGTCGCCCGCCCGCGTCAATCTCGCCCGCCGAGTTCGCGCCAGCGCCACGCCATGGATGCCGACATCGGCCGATCAG
>DASSII010000079.1:0-29570 GCA_035692005.1 Candidatus Limnocylindrales bacterium
TTGTCCTCGTCGAAGCTCTTCGCATTGAAGGCCTTGAGCGCCTCGCCGCCGATCGTCTGGCGCTTGACGTCGGTCGGCTTGAGGCCGCGGATGGCATCGACCTGGCCCTCGATCGTGTCGTACAGGCGATCCGCCTCCGCACTCGACATCGGGCTGGCCGATGGGCTGGCGACGGCCGACGGCGTCGGGGACGCCACACTCGGCGCCGCGCTCGCGCTGGGCGAGGGATCGGGTTGGCTGACACCGCACGCCGCGATGAGCAGGGCGATGGCGGGCAGGGCGGCGAGCCGCCGCAGGTTGGTTGATCCGGTCATGCGCGGGATTGTCCCATGGGGCCCGCGACGAGCCGGGCGAAGGGACGATGTCGCTTTCTTAATCGGTTGGCGACTCGACCGTGAATCCGGAAGGCCTAGCGTACGTTCTGGACGAACCCCAAGGGTTCCATCCTCCCTCCCTCGGACCGGGGGCGCCGATTGGGCAGGCGCTCCCGGTCTTTTCACGTCCGGGACTACGGCTGGGCCGCCTTGCCGCGGGATTCGAGCAGGACGGTCGTGGTCTCCGAGGGCAGGCTCGATGCGGTCACCGACAGCTTCGGCTGGGTGACGGGTTCGGCGCCCATCTCGTGAAAGAACTTCTTGAGCACGTCCTCGCAGTCGGCCTCGTCGTCGCACAGCGGCATCGGCACGACGATCCGCGGATCGAGCTGGGCGACGAGGGCCGCCGCCTTGGTCGGCGTGAGGGCCCCACCGAGCGGCACGCAGGCGATGTCGATGGTGCCGAGGTCGCCGAGCTTCTCCTCCGAGAGCAGGTGCCCGACATCGCCGAGGTGCATCACGTGCATGCCATCGAGCTCGATGGCGAATGCGACGCTCTTGCCCCGCTCGGCGCCGCGGGCGTCATCGCGATACGTGCGAACCCCGGTGATGAGGACGTCCTTGACCTCGTACTCGCCGGGACCGTCGAGCACGAACGCGTCGTCGAGGCTCGAGGGCAGATGGGTCGACCCGTCGCGCGACAGCTTGCCCTTCGCTCGCGGCAGCGGGGTGTCGTCAGCGTGACTGAACGTGACGATGTCGCCGGTGATCCCTCGGCCCGTCGGCCCGACCACGGCCTGATACGGATCGGCCACGACCACGGCCTCGCGACCGCGCAACCGGACGCAGGTCCGGCCATACCACTGCACTTCCATATGAGCCGATTCTCGCACAGCGCCCTCGACCGCGACGAGGCTCCGGGCTCAGGGCCGGTCGAGGACGACCCGGCCGCGCTTGATGACCGTGCGCACGAGGTCGGCGCCCGGGTGGTACGGGATGCGGGCGGTCGTTGGCACCCGCCAGATGACGATGTCGGCGGCCTTGCCCGGCTCGAGCGAGCCGATCTCGTCCTCGAGCGCGAGGGCACGGGCGGCGTTGATGGTCACCGCCGACAGCGCCTCGTCGGGCGACAGACCGAGCGCGATGCAGGCGAACGACATGGCCAGCGGCAGGCTGGGCGACGGCGACGTGCCCGGGTTGAAGTCGGTGCCGATGGCGACCGGCACGCCAGCGTCGACGAAGGCACGCGCCGGGGCGTGATGATCCTTCATCAGGAACCACGTGGTGATCGGCAGGAGCGTGGCCACCACGGCGTCGTCCGCGTCGGCGGCTGCGGCCAGCGCGTCGATCCCTTCGGCGGACGGGGTCGCGAGGTGATCGGCCGAGGCGGCCAGCAACTCCGCGGCCAGCTCGGCACCGCCGGACGGCGCCAGCTCGTCGGCGTGCAGCCGCGGCAGCATGCCGTAGGCCCGCGCCGCCTCGAGGATCCGCCGGGACTGGTCGGCGGTGAACACGCCGGCCTCGCAGAACACGTCAGCGAAGCGCGCTCGACCATGGGCCGCGATGCCCGGCAGTTGCTCCTCGATGAGATAGCGGACGAACGCCTCGGTGCCGTCCGGGCGAGCACGGTACTCGGGCGGGACGGCGTGGGCACCAAGCCAGGTGGGCACCACGTCGATCGGCCCCTCGCTGCCGAGTCGCACGGCGACGTCGATGAGGCGTAGCTCCGTCTCGAGATCGAGGCCGTACCCGGACTTGGCCTCGACCGTCGTGACGCCATGTCCAAGCATCTCGTCCAGCCAGCGCCGACCGTGCGCGAGCAGCTCCCCGTCCGACGCGGCCCGGGTGGCGGCCACCGTCGACAGGATGCCGCCGCCGGCCGCGAGGATGTCCAGGTAGGAGGCGCCACGCTGACGAAGGACGAGCTCGTCCTCGCGCGATCCGGCGAACAGCAGGTGGGTGTGGGGGTCGACTAGTCCAGGGGTGACCGCAGTGCCCGCGGCATCGATCCGCGCGAAGCGGCCGAGCGGGAGTCCATCCGCCTCGAGCGCCGCCTCGACCGCGCCGCGCGGCCCGACCGCGGCGATGCGGCCCTCCCAGCAGGCGATCGCCGGTGCATCAGGTCCCGCCGGATCGTCGGCGCGCAGCCGGCCGACCTCGCCCTGGCTGGGTCCGCGACGGATGCCCCCGGCCAGGGTCACGACCTCGGCCGCCCCGACGATGAGCAATCCCGGCGTCGGCTCGCCGGTCCGCCCACCTTCGATGACCCGGAACGGTCCGCCGCTCATGCTCCTGGCCGATCACCTGGACCGGCCACGTCGCCGGTCGCATCCGCGTCTCCCCGGACGGCGGCCAGCCGAAGCTCGAGGGCCTGCATCGGCGAGTGGTCACGCAGCTGCAGGTAGGCGGCAGCGGCCTCGAGGCGCGCCTCGACGCGGGCCGCTGGATCGGCACCGGCGTGATCGGCGACCGCCAGGAACGCGGCAAGGGGGGCCAGACCGATGAGCTCTGACTCGGCCGGCCGGACGCCGTCCTCCGCGGCAAGCTCGCGAACGGCATCCCACACCCGCCACAGGGGCGTGACCTCGAAATCGAGGAGGTTCATCGACACCTGCGCCCGGAGCGCTCGGCCGCGCTCCGGCTCACGCACCTCGAACCCGTTGGCCTGCAGCCTGGGCAGCCCGCCGCCCGACTCGCGGACGCGCCGCGCGATCCGGCGCGCGAGCTCGACTTCGTCGGACTCGAGGTTGATGTTGTAGGCGATCAGGAACGGCCGGGCACCGACCGCGACGGCGCCCGCCGATGGGTGCGTCCGGGCTGGCCCGAAGTCGGGCTCTCGGCCGCGCTGGCCGATCTCGGTCCGCAGGCCCTCGTACTGGCCGCGCCGCACGTCGGCCAGCTTCTCGCGATCGGAGCGCAGGGCGGCGCGCGCGTACAGGTAGACCGGCAGGTCGAAGCGCCCGGCGATCCTCGCACCGAAGGTGCGGGCGAGCTCGATACAGGCCTCCATCGTCGTCGCGCCGAGCGGGATGAACGGGATGACGTCGACCGCCCCGATGCGCGGGTGCTCACCCTCGTGGGCGTCCATGTCGATGTCGTGGATGGCGGCCTCGACCAGGCGCTCGAGGGCCTCGCTCACGACATCGTGTTCACCGGCGATCGTGAACACCGATCGATTGTGGCTGGCGTCGCTCGTGCGATCGAGCAGGGCCACGCCGGGCACGGATCCGACCGCCGCCGCCAGTCGATCGACGACCTCCAGGCGGCGACCCTCAGAGACGTTGGGAACGGACTCGACCAGCACGCCCTGATGCTAGCGACCCGACTCGCCCCCCGCGTGTCGGTCGCGACGCTCATCGAGCATCGGCACATGGATGCCGCGCTCGGCAGCCACCTCGATGGCCCGCTCGTACCCGGCATCCACGTGGCGGAGGACGCCCATCGCCGGGTCCGTCGTCAGGACCCGTTCGAGCTTCTGGGCGGCCAGCGCGGTCCCGTCCGCGACGACCACCATCCCGGCGTGCTGGGAATAGCCGATGCCGACGCCACCGCCGTGATGGATCGACACCCACGTGGCGCCAGCCGCCGTGTTGACGAGCGCGTTGAGCAGCGGCCAGTCCGCCACCGCATCGGTGCCGTCAGCCATCGCCTCGGTCTCGCGGTTCGGCGACGCGACCGAGCCGGCGTCCAGATGGTCCCGACCGATGACGATGGGCGCCGATACCTCGCCGGTTCGCACGAGCTCGTTGAAGGCCAGACCGGCCTTCGCCCGTTCCCCGTAGCCGAGCCAGCAGATCCGGGCAGGGAGCCCCTGGAACGGCACCCGAGCCTCGGCCATCTCGATCCAGCGTCGCAGCCCGGCGTCATCGGGGAACAGCTCCAGGATGGCCCGGTCGGTGCGCAGGATGTCGGCCGGGTCGCCGCTGAGCGCCGCCCAGCGGAACGGCCCGCGTCCTTCACAGAACTGCGGCCGGATATAGGCAGGCACGAACCCGGGATAGCCGAACGCGTCCGCGACACCGGCCTCCTGGGCCTGGGCACGCAGGTTGTTGCCGTAGTCGAACACGACGGCGCCCGCGCCCTGGAAGGCGAGCATCGCCCGGACGTGGGCCGCCATCGACGCCTTCGAACGGCGTTCGTACACGTCGGGCTGGCTCGCGCGCAGGGTCAGCGCATCGGACAGCGTCATCTCGGCCGGCACGTAGCCGGCCAGGGCGTCATGGGCGGAGGTCTGGTCGGTGACCAGGTCGAACCGTTCGCCGGCGGCCGCCCAGGCGGGCTCGATCTCCGCTGCGTTGCCGACGAGCGCGATCGATATGGCCTCCCCGGCCGATGCCGCGTCGCGCGCCCAGCCGAGCGCCTCCGCCGGGTCGTAGGTCAGCCGGTCGACGTAGCCGATCTCCAGTCGACGCCGGGCACGGCTGTCGTCGACCTCGATGGCCAGACACACGCCTTCGTTCATCGTGACCGCCAACGGCTGTGCGCCGCCCATCCCGCCGAGACCGGCGGTCAGGGTGATCGTGCCGCGCAGCGTGCCGCCGAAGTGCTGACGGGCGGCCTCGGCGAACGTCTCGTAGGTGCCCTGCAGGATGCCCTGGGTGCCGATATAGATCCACGACCCAGCGGTCATCTGGCCATACATCATCAGGCCCGCGCGCTCGAGCTCGCGGAAGTGCTCCCACGTCGCCCAACGTCCGACGAGGTTCGAGTTGGCGATCAGGACCCGCGGCGCCCACTCGTGCGTGCGCAGGACCCCGACCGGCTTGCCGGACTGGACGAGCAGCGTCTCGTCGTCGCCCAGGACGCGCAGCTCGCGCACGATCGCATCGAACGCCTCCCAGCTGCGCGCTGCGCGGCCGGTCCCGCCGTAGACCACGAGGTGGTCCGGATCCTCGGCGACGTCCGGGTCGAGGTTGTTCATGAGCATCCGCAGCGCCGCTTCCTGGCTCCAGCCACGGCAGGTGAGCTCGGGGCCGCGGGGGGCCCGGACGGGTCGGGGACCGGAGGCGCTCATCGCGACAGGCTACTCGGTCAGAGTCTCGACCAGACGCTCGCCGAAGCGTCCGTCACCGGCCCCTTGCGCCGACACGAGCACGTCGCTCCCGGGCAGGTAGACGTGGTACGTATGGACGCCACCGGTACACGTCCCGATGTACGTGTGATGGCCGGCGATGTCGGCCTCGGCGTGGCCGTCGACGCCGCCGGCCTGCTGGCACACGCCCGAGTCGAACGTGTCGCGCCATTGTCGGTAGAAGAAGTCACCGAACGTGCCCGGGCGGAGGCGGACCACGGTGACGACGAGGTAATCGGTCCCGGCGTCCGTCGCCGTCGGCGCGAAGGCTCGGGCCAGGGCGATCGACGCCACGAATGGGGCGATCGACCCCTCGGCCGCGATCTCGGCCGCGGTCTCGGCATCCTCGACGAGCGGGACGCCGACAACAGCGTCGGGCAGCACGGTCAGCAGGCTGGGATCGACCTGGACACCCGCCGGCGCGGGCGGACTCGTTGTCGCGACGCTCCCGGACGGCACGGCCGATGTGGGCGGGGTCGGCGGGACGCTGGGCGCCGGGGTCGCCACGCGCGGCGGGATGCATGCCCCGAGCGCGATGAGCACGCTCAGCAGCGACACCGCTCGCAGGCCGAGACGAGGCAGACCGAGACGAGGCAGAGCGCGACGAAGCAGAGCGCGACGAAGCAGAGCGCGACGGACGGTCGTTCCGGTCACGCCAGCTCGCGGCGCATGACCGGGAACCGCTCGTCGGCCGCCGCGACCACGAATCCGACCGACTCCCAGAAGCGCGGGGTCGCGGCGCTGGTCGCGTCCGGTCGCGCGCCGATCTCGGGGTACGTCTCGACGGCCGCGAACCCGCGTCCGGCGAGGTCGTCGCAGACCGCGTCGACGAGCACCTGCGCCAACCCGGCGCCGCGCGCGGCCGTCGTGCTGGCGATGCAGGTGATGACCGCCGGCAGCGGAGCATCTGGCAGAGCGGGGTAGAGGTCACGGGTCCGCTGCGCTCGGGGATAGGCCGTCAACGGACCGAACTGGCAGTACACCGCGGCGCGCTCGTCGAGCAGCAGGACCTTGGCGTAGCTGCCCACCACGCCGAGCCCACGCCCCAGCAGGCGCAGCTTGCGCGGCGCGCCGTCCGGCACCACGGGCCGAGCCGCCGGCCTCGGCGCGAACGGATTGTCATCGGGCACATCGCCCGCGTCGAGGAACGGGTTCGCCCCCGCGCTGCCGCGCCCGGGCGTCGCGAACGGGTTGCTCGCGCCAGCCTCGAGGTCGGCCAGGAACGGGTTGGTCAGCGTCGCGGGGCGGGCCGAGGCGGACGGCCCCGCGACCTCGCGGCGTGGCTCCATCCAGTCGAGGCGAGCCGCCTTGGAGCCGCGGTCGGGGTCCTCCCAGTAGTCGCAGGATCGGTGGTCGAAGCCCGGATCGGCACATGGCGGGACGAGTCCGAACGATGCCTCGTCGGTGACATCCACGATCGCGATGCGGCCGGTGGTCGATGGATCCATGACGGCACCGAGTCTAGGTCCGAACGACCGTACGTGGCAGACGGTCCACTGGTAGCATGCCGCGCAGCAGGCGATCCGGGGTCGGAAGCGCGACCGGCAGGGGGTGCAACGGAACCTGATGACGATGGCCGTGGAACGGGATGCCTATCGGATCCTGGGCGTCACCCGGGGTGCCGACGACGCGACGATCGCGGAGGCGTACCGGGCACTGGCACGCCGATTCCACCCGGACGTGGCCGGCGATGCCGCGACCCGCCAGATGATGCTCATCAACGCCGCGTTCGATGCGATCGGCACCGCTGAGCGGCGCCAGCTGTACGCCGAGGACGAGGGGCCGTGGCCCGCCGCTGGCGCTGGCCAGACCCGGACTCCAGCGGCCGATGTCATCGATCGCGACCACCTGCGCTGGACACCCCCACGCGATGGCACGGGCGCCGCCGGCCCGCCGCCGGGGCGTCCATCGGGCAGCGTCCTCCCCTTCGGTCGCCACATCGGTTGGTCGCTCGGCGAGATCGCACGGGTGGACCCGGGCTACCTCGTGTGGCTCAGCGACAAGCGCGAAGGGCGGCCGTACCTCGCAGAGATCGATGCCCTGCTGCAGCGCGCCGGCTACCGATCGGACGGCAACGGTCCCGACACCGGACGTGATGCGCCCGGTGGCGCGTTCGGGCGCCGCTAGGACTCAGCCAGCGTCGACCAGATCGGCCAGCGAGCCGTCGCGGACCAGCGCGGTCGCCGACTCGAGGTCCGGACCCGGTTCTCGGTCGCGCGCGAGCGGGTCGATGCAGGCGCGGATCCGGGCATGCGCCTCGGCGACGCCGTGCCCGGGGCGCGCCCCGCTGTGCCCGGGGCTGGGCCCTCCGTCCGGAGCACCGTCCATCGACGCCAGACGCAGATCGAGCGCTCGCGCGCCGACGACGAGCTCGATCGCGATGATCCGCTGGACACCTTCGAGGATGGCCCGCGCGTGACGAGCCGCGATCGAGCCCATCGACACGTGGTCCTCCTGGTTGGCCGAGGTGGGGATCGAGTCGACCGACGCGGGATGGGCGAGCACCTTGTGCTCGGACACCAGCGCCGCGGCCGTGTACTGGTAGATCATCATCCCGGACTCGACCCCGGATGACGCCGCGAGGAACGGCGGCAGGCCGCCGTTCAACCGAGGGTCCACGAGCAGGGCCGTCCGCCGCTCGCTGATCGATCCGAGCTCGGCGACCGCGATCTTGGCGTAGTCGAGGGCGAGCGCGAGTGGCTCGCCATGGAAGTTCCCGCCACTGATGACCCGCCCACCACCGGTCGCGATGGTGTCCGCGTCGGCGACGCCCCCGCCCGCGAAGACCAGCGGATTGTCGGTGGCCGAGTTGAGTTCGATATCGAGGACTCGGCGGAGGTGGTCGAGCGCATCCGCGACCGCCCCGTGCACCTGCGGCACGCAGCGGAGGGAATAGGGGTCCTGGACCTTGTGGGCGGACCCGTGGTGGGCGCGCTGCAGGTCGCTGTCGCGGAGCAGGTGGCGGAGCTGTGCGGCGACCGCGATCTGCCCGGGATGGGGCCGCGCGAGCTGGTAGGCGGCGGCGAAGGCGACGTCCGTGCCGAGCAACGCCTCGACCGACTGGGCGGCCGCAACGCTGGCGGTCCGCACGAGCCGGTCGGCGTCGGCAAGGAACAGCGCCGCGATCGCCCCCATCATCTGCGTTCCGTTCAGGAGCGCGAGCCCTTCCTTGGCCTCGAGGGCGAGTGGCTCCATGCCCGTCTCGCGCAAGGCCAGCAGCGCCGGCACGACCTGCCCACGGAACTCCACCTGGCCACGGCCGATGATCGGCAGGGCGAGGTGCGCGAGCGGCGCGAGATCGCCGGACGCCCCGACACTGCCCTGCTCCGGGACGACCGGGTGGATGCCCGCTCCGAGGAAGGCCAGCAGGCGGTCCACGACCAGCGGGCGACAACCGCTGTGGCCGAGCGCGAGGGTATTCGCCCGCAGGAGGAGCATCGCCCGGACGATCTCGCGCGGGAACGGCGCACCGACACCGGCGGCGTGGCTCATCAGCAGGTTCTGCTGGAGGAGGCCGGCCTGATCGGGCGCGATGAACGTCGACGCGAGGTCGCCGAACCCGGTGGTCACGCCGTACACGACCGAACCGTCGGCGACGAGCGCCTCGATGACGTCGCGCGCCTCCTGCATCCGCCCGCGCGCGTCGGCGTCGAGTTCGACGATCGCCCCGCCGCGGGCCACGGCCTCGACATCGGCCACCGTCAGGTCGGCCCCGGTGAGACGAACGATATCGGTCACGTCGCCGAGGATAGTCGGCTATGCTGCCGGCCGTGTTCGACTTCCTGAACGGGCCGGTCCGTGACCTCGTGACCCAGATCTACGACGCGGTCGGCTACCTCGGGGTCGCGCTGTGGGTCGCGATCGAGAGCGTCATCATCCCGATCCCCTCGGAACTGGTGCTGCCGTTCGCCGGGTTCCTCGTCGGGGACGGGACGGCGATCGAGCCGCTGACCGGTCGACCGTGGTCGTATTGGCTGGTCGTGCTGGCGGGCACGGTCGGGGCGACGGTCGGGGCGCTCATCGCCTATGCCATCGGCGCCTGGGGCGGCCGCCCGATCATCGAACGCTGGGGCCGCTACCTCGGGATCTCCAGCGACGACCTCGATCGGGCGGAGGGCTTCTTCGCCCGCCACGGCGAGGCCGCCAGCTTCATCGGCCGGATGATCCCGGTCATCCGCTCGCTGGTGTCGTTCGCCGCCGGTGTCTCGCGCATGCCGGTCGCCCGGTTCACGCTGTTCACGTTCCTCGGATCGCTGCCATTCACGGCCTTGCTCGTGTTCGCGGGACTGCAGCTGGGTGCCAACTGGGAATCGGTCGGGGGCGTGCTCAAGCGCTTCGAGTACGGGGTCGCGGCGGTCGTGGCCGTCGTGGTCGTCGCCTGGGTCTGGTTCCGGATCGTCAAGCCTCGCCGGGCCGCGAAGGACGCTCCGCCGGCGTAGTCGGATCGGTCGCCTCCGGCGCCTGACGTGCCTCCGGCGGCTCCTGCCGCCCACCCGGCCGCTCCTCGGGCGGCCGCTGTGACCGGAAGTCGCGATACAGCAGCAGGTCGTACACGATCTTGAGGCCGCCCGCGAGGAAGAACGGCAGCGACGCGACGGAGGCATTGGCCACCAGCACGCTCGAGATGGACGGCGAGACCGATGCCCCGATCGTCCGGGCGATGCCGGTCACGCCCGCGGCGGCGGATCGCTCGTCCGGCTCGACGACGGCCATCACGTACGACTGGCGGGTCGGCACGTCCATCTGGCTGAGGCTGAACCGCAGGAGGAGCACGCCGATCGCGAGGGGCAGTGTCGGCATCAACGGCACGAGGATGAGCAGGACATTCGACGGCAGGTGGGTGAACACCATCGTGTTGATGAGTCCGATCCGGGCGGCGATCCGGGCGGCCGACAACGACGAGATGGCGGCCAGGATATTGGCCGCGAAGAAGATGCCACCGAGCACCGCCGGATCGACACCGAAGCGCAGCACGAACCAGTAGGCCATCAGGCTCTGCGGGATGAACCCGCCGCCGAACGCGTCGATCGAGAACAGCGCCGACAGGCGGAAGACGACGCTCCGGGACCGGCCGAGACCGAGCCGACCGCGGACGGACTCGTCGGCCACGGTCCGCGTCGAAACCTCGACGTCGGCGCTCAACCTGGCGGCGATCCCGGCCATCAGCAGTCCGACCACGGCATAGCCGATGACGATGATCCGGTACGCCTCGAGCTCGGGGCGCCCGCCATCGATGAGCACCTGGCTGACGACGCCGGCGATGAGCGCGCCTGACGCCGTCGCGATGTACCCGGCAAGGTTGTACCAGGCGAACGTCGCCGTCCGGCGCCGGTCCGGGACGACCTGGGTCAGCGCCGCCTGCTCGACGGCAAGGAACGGCCCGACCTCGTTGCCCGTCGGCGAGATGACCCCGACGATGCCGGCGACGATCAGTAGTGGCAGCCAGTCGGTCGCGGCGAACACTGCACCGGCCAGGACGACGAGCACGCTGCCGAACAGCAGGACCCGTCGCCGTCCGATGCGATCGGCGTGCGTCGTGAACCACAGGGAGACGACGGTGTCGCCGACCAGCGTCAGCGTCAGGACGACGCCGATGCCGAGCGGGTCCAGCCCCGACGCCGCCAGGTACAGGACGAGGACCACGGCCAGGAAGCCGTACCCGAACATCCGCAGCGTGCGGAGCGTGAACAGCAGGCGACCGTCGTGGCCGAGGCCGCGCAGGCTGGCGACCAGCGAGGCGTCGATCGGGGCATCGGCCGGACGCTCGGTGGTCATCGCGCGGTGGAGTCTAGGGCGGCATCGAGTCGGCCGCTCGACTGCCGGACGACCGCTCTGCCACAATGCGCCCGGAGGTCAGCCGAACCGATGACGACGTCAGCACACGACAGCGACGCACCGGGTCACGCCGGCTCGGTCGCCCATCACGCGACCGACGACCACGGCGGCGACCACGGCCACGACGACCACGCCCACGGCGCGGAGACACTCGGCCCGATCGATACGGCGGCGTGGGGTGCCGGGCTCCTCGGCGTCGCGCTCGGCCTGGCGGTCGCGCTCGCCTTCGTGCTCGCGACCTCCGTCATCAGCTGATCGGACCCGGCCGGGCTGACCAGCGCCAGATTCGTTCGCCGCGCTCGAATGCATCCGACGGGTGCAGGCCGGCCCGCGCGGCGACGCGTGCCGAGCGGGTGTTGTCCGGATGGATGTGCGCCGTGATCGCCGCAAGCCCCTGGCTGCGAAGCCAGCGGACCAGCTCGCGCGCCGCCTCGCTGCCGTAGCCGGCGCCCTGCCACGCGGTCCCGATCAGCCAGGCGATGTCCACGGTGCCGTCCGCATCGTCGATCGTGGCCTGGACCGTGCCGATCGCCCGGTGGTCCTCGCTTCGGCGCACGATCCAGTTGTGCCATGTCTGCGTGCCGTCCGGGGATCGCCCGGCGACCTGTCGCAGGTATCGGGCGTGCAGGTCCTCGAGCGTCGGCGGGTCGCCACCGATGAACGCGTACAGTCGAGGGTCGGCCAGCACGGTGGCCATCTCGTCGTCGTCCTCGACGCGCAACGGGACGAGGTCCAGCCGCGACGTGCGCAGCGTCGGCGTGCGCGGACGGCTCGCCCCGTCGAGGGTCAGAACAGGCCCACCACGTTGCCGTCCGCGTCGATGTCGATACGCTGCCCACCCGGCACCGACGGCAGCCCGGGCATCGTCCGCATCTCGCCACACAGGGCGGTGATGAATCCCGCGCCGGCGGACAGGCGTAGCTCACGGATCGGGACCGTGAAGCCGGATGGCCGACCCTTGAGGGCGGCATCGTGGCTGATCGAGTACTGCGTCTTGGCCATGCAGATCGGCAGGTTGCCGAAGCCCATCGATTCGTACAGCTTGAGCGACTTCTGGGCTGCCGGCGTCAACTCGATGCCGTCACCGCCGTAGATCTCCTTGACGATGGTGAGGATCTTCGCGCCGAGCGGCATATCGTCGGGATAAAGCATCTCGAACGAGCGCGACGGGTCGTCCGCCGCCTCCCAGACCGCGGCCGCGAGGTCGGTCGCGCCCGCGCCGCCGTCGACGAAGTGCGTGGCGACGACGGCGTCCCGTGCACCCGCCGCGATGGCCACCTCCCGGATCGCCTCGACCTCGGCCGGGGTGTCGGTCGGGAAGGCGTTGATGGCGACCACGGCCGGGATCCCGTAACGCCGCACGATCTCGATGTGGGCGGCAAGGTTCGCCGCGCCGGTGACGACGGCTTCGACGTTCTCCTCGAGGAGGGCCGGGTCGAGCGGCTTGCCGGCGACGATCTTGCCGACGCCCCCGTGCATCTTGAGCGCCCGGACCGTGGCGACCACGACCGCCGCGTCCGGCACCAGCCCCGACGCCCGGCACTTGATGTCGAAGAACTTCTCGGCGCCCATGTCGGCCCCGAAGCCAGCTTCGGTGCACACGATCTCGTTGGTCACGAGCGCCAGTCGATCGGCGATGATCGAGTTGTTGCCGTGGGCGATGTTGCCGAACGGCCCGCAATGGACGAACGCCGGGCCGCCCTCCAGCGTCTGGAGCAGGTTGGGCTTGATCGCGTCGCGCAGGAGCACGGTCATCGAGCCCGCCACGCCGAGGTCCTCGGCGGTGACCGGCGAACCGTCCGGGCGCGTCGCGAGGACCATCCGGCCGAGGCGCGCGCGCAGGTCGAACAGGTCCGTCGCCAGGGCGAGGACGGCCATCACCTCGGACGCGACGGTGATGACGAACTCGGTCTCGCGCGGCACGCCGTCCTCCCGGCCGCCCAGGCCGATGACCACGTGGCGCAGGGCACGATCGCTGATGTCGAGGACGCGCGGCCAGAGGATCCCGTGCGGGTCGATGCCGAGCGGGTTCTTGTGGTGCAGGCTGTTGTCGATGAACGCCCCGGCGAGGTTGTGCGCGGCGCCGATGGCATGCACGTCGCCGGTCAGGTGGAGGTTGAAGTCCTCCATCGGGATGACCTGGCTGTAGCCGCCGCCGGCTGCCCCGCCCTTGATGCCGAAGACCGGCCCGAGCGACGGCTGGCGGATGTTGACCGATGCTCGGTGGCCGATCCTGTTGAGGCCCTGGGCGAGCCCGACGGTCGTGGTCGACTTGCCTTCGCCGAGCGGCGTCGGCGTGATCGCCGTGACGACGACGTACTTGCCGCGCGGTCGCTCGGCCTCGAGGCGCTCGATCGCGCCGAGGGTGACCTTCGCCTTCGTCGGCCCGTACAGCTCGAGCTCGTCAGGGTGGATGCCGAGCTCGGCGGCGATATCGGCGATCGGCCGGGGCGTGACCGCGCGCGCGATCTCCAGGTCGGACGGGACGGTCATCGGGTCTCCTCGGAACGGCTGGCGGCCTGGCGCTCGGCCGCGCGGATGAGGTGGGTCAGCAGGAGCGCGTTGGTCAGTGGCCCGACGCCGCCGGGCACCGGCGTGATCGCCGAGGCGACCTGGCGCGCCGACTCGAAGTCGACATCGCCGCACAGTCGGCCATCGACCACGTTGATGCCCACGTCGACGACGACCGCACCGGGCTTGAGCATCGCCCCGGTGATGAGCCCGGGTCGGCCGGCCGCGACCACCACGATGTCGGCCCGAGCGACGTGGGCGGGCAGGTCGACGGTGCGGGAGTGGCTGACGGTCACCGTCGCGTCCTCCTTCACCAACAGGAACGCGGCGGGCATGCCGACGACCGCCGACCGACCGACGACCAGCGCATCCTTGCCGGCGATCTCCACGCCGGACCGTCGCAGGATCTCGACGGCCGCGTGCGCGGTGGCCGGCAGGAACCCGTCGTACCCCAGGCGGAGGAGACCGGCATTGAGCGGGTGGATGCCGTCGATGTCCTTGTCCGGATCGATCGCGTCAACGACGGCCCGCAACCGGATGGTGGGCGGCAGTGGCATCTGGACGATGACGCCGTCGATGGTCGGATCCGCGTTGACGCTCCGGATGGTCGCCGCCACCGACGCCTCCGTGGCCTCGCCCTCGAGCTCGACGAACCGGGCGTCAATGCCGACCTTGGCGCAGCCGCGCAGGATCTGCTCGAGGTAGACGGTCGAGGGCGCATCGCGGCCGATGATCACGACCGCCAGACCCGGGGCTCGGCCATGGGTCGCCTTGAACGTTGCGACGTCTTCGGCGACCGCGCCCCGGATCTCCGCCGCGATCGGCCCGCCCTCGAGTAGGCGGGCTGGTGCGGAGGCCACAGTCACGCGGGCTCGGTCGGGGCGATGGGGTCGCGCGGCGTGCCCGATCCCACGGCCTGGCGCGTCTGCGAGGCAAGGTCCTCGATGGCGCCAAGCAGTTCGGTGACGCGGGCCGTCATCGTGCCCTCGAGCTCCGAATCGCCGATCGAGGGCAGGTTGACCAGCACGTTCGCAGCCGCTCCCTTGGCGGCGGCCTCGCCCAGGAGTGCCGCGACATTGAGATCGCTCGAGGCATTCGCATTGCTGCGACCGGCCAGGACCTCGGCCGCCTCGACCAGCTGCAGGCAGGCCTCGACGCAAGCCAGTGGGATCTCCGAGGCGTTGCGCGCCGCGGCGCGCAACGCGGCCTGGCGGGCGGCGATGTCGGCGTCCGTGGCCTTGGGCAGCTTCAGGGCCGCGGCGAATCCGGCGTACGCCGCACTGTCCTGGTCAGCCAGCTCGAGGAACCGGTGCGATAGCCGCTCGCCCGTGGCCATCGCCCACGCCAGGAGCGGCTCGTGATCGATGAACTTCGGTCGCCCGGTGGACAGAGCAGCGACCATGCGGACCAGGCTCGCCCCGAGGGCCGCGGCCACAGCCGATGCGCTCCCGCCGCCGGGGACCGGCTCGGAGGAGCCAAGGTGCTCGATGAAAGCATCAACGGTCAGGTCGCGAAAGCGACCAGGGCGATCGGTGGGTTGCACCGACCGATTGTAGGTCGGCACCCGCACCTTCGCGCACGGTTCCGCGACGCGGAAGGCCGCCGGCGCGGCGTCGGAACGGAGCGGGCGCGGTACCGGCGCACCCGCTCCGCCACCGACAGGTCGCCGACGGGTCGGGAGGGATCCTCCGTCGGCCGGGATCGGCTGCGTTGCGACCTACGCGGCGCGTGCCTGATCCAGCCCCGTGACCGTCCACCGCTTCGAGCGATGCTGATACGTGAGGGCGAGCTTGGCTCGGGGCGTCTCCACCTCGAACAACGTACGCGGCCCGGTGATGACCGGGTAGGCCGAGGACTCCTCGCGGATCGAGGACAGCTGGGTGATCGGAAGTCGTTCGTCGCCCCACGTGATCTCACGTGGACGACCGCTGAACCAGTCGGTCCGGACGCTGACCGGGACCGGCTCGACACGGATGAATGCCATCAGGTGGCTCCTTTGTCGGGGGCGGGTCGCTATGGGTCGTCGTCCGGGGCACTCGTCCGACAGAACATCTGTTCGATGACCACCTGACAGTAGACCGAACAAGTGTTCGATGTCAAGCGTCGTCGGGCGGACTGTCGTCGAGGTCCGTGTCAGCTAGGCTGTCACGACCGGCGTGTGCGTTGGGATCGGGCGGATCCGCATCCAGGGGGACACCCCGCGCTCGTCGGTCCAGCGGGTTGCGCGGGTCGCGCTCGAACGGCGCCGGGAGCCCGGCGCCGACCAGCCGCCCGCGGGTCACCGCATCCGACCCGTACCGTCGGCGGAGCGCATCCGCCGCCTCGATCGCGGCACGCCGGCGCGGATCCTCGGTCGAGAACATCCCGAGCTGCTCGCGCTCTCCGAGGTTGGATGCGGACACCCCGATGAGCCGGACACGGATGCCGCGGACCTCGGGCCGTGCCAGCTCGAGCGCCGTCCGGAAGATCGGCTCGGTCAGGTCGGTCGGCTCGGACAGGGTTCGCTGGCGGGTGATCGTGCGGAACGACGAATCGCGGATCTTCACCGCGATCGTCGACGCACGAACGCCGGCCGAGCGCAGTCGACCGCCGACGCCTTCGCTCATCGCGAGCAACGTCCGCTCGATGATCTCGCGGTCCGACGTATCGACATCGAAGGTGTGCTCGTGGCCGACCGATTTGGCCGGATCGCCCTCGTGGACCGCGTCCTCGTCCATGCCCTGGGCCCGTGACACGAGCGACGCCCCGTGCTTCCCGAACCGCCGGACGATGAGGTCGGGCGACAGCGCTGCCAGATCGCCGATGGTCCGGACCCCATAGTCGGCCAGTGCGGTGGCGGTCTTGGCGCCGACACCCCACAGCCGCGCGATCTCGAGCGGGGCCAGGAACGCCGCCTCATCGCCGGGCTCGACGATGACCAGGCCGTCCGGCTTGCGCAGGTCCGAGGCGACCTTGGCCACGAGCTTGGTCGTGGCGACCCCGACCGAGGCCGTCAAGCCGACCTCGTCGCGGACGGCCGTCTTGATCGCCGCCGCGATCGTCGGCCCATCACCGAACAGCGCGCGTGACCCGGTCACGTCCAGGAACGCTTCATCGATCGAGATCGGTTCGACGACGGGGGTGAAGCGGCGCAGGACGGCCATGACGTCCCGGGACGCCTGCTGGTAGCGCCGGCCATCGACCGGCAGGAAGACCCCGTGGGGACAGCGCCGCAGCGCCTCACGCAGCGACATCGCCGAGTGGACCCCGAAGGCGCGCGCTTCATAGCTCGCGGCCGACACCACCCCGCGACCGCTCGGATCGCCGCCGACGACGACCGGCTTGCCGCGCAGCTCCGGGCGATCGCGTTGTTCGACGGCCGCGAAGAACGCGTCAAGATCGACATGCAGGATCGTCCGCTCGGTCACGGTCGCTATCATCCGCCCGCAGTGCAGCCATCCGTCGAGTCCGAGCCCGCCGACCGCATCGGCTTCGACCCCGTGCCGTCGACCCCGGCCATCGCCCTCATCCTCGGCCTGACGGCCGGGGTCGTGCTGACCTGGACCGTGCCGCTCCTCGCGGTGGTGCTGGTGTGGCCGTGGCTGTTCCTCGTTCCGGGCTGGATCCTCGTCCGGCGAACCGCCCCGGACCTGCCGCGTGCCGGGGTCGTCGGGGTCGGCGTGGTGGCCAGCGTGTACCTGTCCGCCCACGTGGTCGCGCTCGTCAGCGCGATCGATGGCTTCGGCCGGATCGCCGTGATCCTGACCGCGGGGCTACTGGTGCTCGCCACGGTGGTGATCGCGCGAGCGCGCCATCCATGGCTGGCGCCATGGTCGCCACCAGCCATCCGGTCCTGGCCGACCCTGGTCATCGCCGCACTCCGCGAGGATGCGCCGGCCTGGATCGTCGCGTCCGCGGTCGGCCTTCTCATTCTGTCGATCCTGGGCTCGAACGGATGGCGGCAGACCCCCGACGGCATCGTCTCGGGTGGCTGGAACTGGAGCGACCTGCTGGTCCACGTAGCCATCGGCAACAGCATCGTCCACGGCAACTTCCCGCCCGAGGTCCCGTATTTCGCGGGCGTGCCGTTGACGTACCACTGGTTCGCCGACTTCCACGGCGCCATCGTGGCGACCGCGGCCGAGGTCCCGATCATCGCGGTCTTCTTCCTGTCGAGCGCCGTGATGGCGGCCACGCTTGCGCTCGTCGTGTGGTCGCTGGCCCTCGTCCTGACCCGCGACCGTCGCGTCGCCACGATCGCCACCCTGCTCGCCTGCGTCGGTGGGGGGATGGGCTGGCTCCGGCTGGGGGCGGACATCCTGGCGGGCAACCCCGACATCGTCGGCCTGGTGACCCACAACCCCTACGACAACTCATGGGCCGATGGCTGGCCGTACTTCCGGATCGCATCGGTGCTGGGGACGGGTCTGCTGCCGCATCGCGCGACGACGTTCGGGCTTCCCGGGCTCGTTTCGGTGGTGCTGCTCGTAGCCGCCTGCCTGGGCCGCCGACCGGGCGGCGTGCTGCTGGCGGGAGTGCTGGCCGCCCTGCTGGCGCCCTTCCATTTCCATGCCTTCCCCGCGACCTACCTGGTCGTGCTGCTCTGGGTGCTCTTCGCCGGCGGCTGGCGACGTCGGACGGTCTGGCGCGACGGACTACTGTTTCTCGCGCCGATCGTCCTCGCCCTGCCGTACGTCCTGCCGGCGGCCGTGCAGCAGGGTGCGGTCGGCGCCTTCCACACCGTCGGGGGCTGGAGTGAGGCGCGCATCGGCGACGGACCGGGCGCGGTGGCGTTCTTCTACGTCACGAACCTCGGGATCCCGACCCTCCTGGCCATCGGGACCGTGCTGTTCCTGCGCGGCCAGCGGGCGGTCCCGCAGCGCGGCTTCCTGACCGCGTGGCTGGTCGCGCTGTTCCTCGTACCCAACCTCGTGGTCGTGAGCTCGGTCGAATTCGACATGAACAAGTACTTCCAGATGATGTGGATCGCGGTCGCCATCCTCGGCGCCTGGTGGGTGGCACGCTGGCCGCGCGGCGCGATCGTGGCCGTGCTTGCCGTCTGTGCGCTGTCGCCGGCGCTCATCGCCTTGCACCACGCGTGGAACCCGGCGGTCGTCCTGAGCCCGGCGCAGCAAGCCGTCGCCGACTGGATCGAGACGGACACGCCGGAGCGCGCCGTGTTTGCGACGGACGACTTCATCAACAGCCCGGTCGATCTCGCCGGTCGACTGCGGATCACGACGTTCGGACCGTACGTCGCCAACCTTGGCTACGACCCGGCGCCACGCGAGGAGGACATCCGGACGATCTACTGCGGCGGGCCGACGACCGCGGCCGCCACGATGTCGCGCTACCGGGCGACGTACGTGCTGTCGAACGGCGGTGCGCTCGACTGCCCCGACGGCGAGCCGACCGACTTCGCTTCGAGCGGCCGGTTCGAGACCGTCTACGCCGCCGACGGCGTCAGCGTCTGGCAACTCCTCGGCGAGTAGGCCGGGGCGCTGAGCGCGCTCTCGTCCAACGTCGATGGAACAGGGACCGCTCAACGTAGGACCTGGCCTCGGGCACCAATCGGGCGGGGATCGGCGGCTCGGTATGGACGGATTAGCCTCCGATTCCAGTCGGGCTGGGATCGGCGACGTTCGGACGGTCCTTTGTACCAGCCGGCCTGGAAGCGACCAGGGCCCCGCACCCCGGGGGCGCGGCGATCAGCCGGGGGCGCGGCGCGCCCGGCACCGCCATCAGCCGGGGGCGCGGCGATCAGCCCGGGGCGCCGCGATCAGCCCGGCGGGACGTCGCTGCGGACGTACACGACGAGGTCGACGCCAGGGCGCAGGTTGTAGGTCCGCGTCCGGACATAGCCGGTGCCGAGCTTCGGCTCGACCTCGGCCTGCTGGTTGACGTTGGCGACCACGACCGCCTCCGTCGTGTCGACGATCTGCCCGAAGAACCCCGCCCGCGGATAGTCGCGGAAGTACCACGGCAATGGCCAGTAGTCGGGCGACATGAACACGATCCCGGTGTCGCGGCCAGTCCCGGCGCGGTCCGCGATCGCCTCGATGTCGTCGACCATCGTGAGCATGTCGCGGGTCGAATGGACAAACACGTATGGATACGCGCCCTCGGTGTCGTACTGGCGATAGGACAGGTCGACGGCCTGGTACGTGCTCAGGGCGAGCCCGGCGACCAGGACCAGGGGCACGGCTGGCCGCCAGCGACCGGCCGCGCTCCAACCCTCCTGGATGGCATGGCCCGCGAGCAGGGCCAGCGGCAGGAGCATGTTGAGGGCGATCCATGGCGTCTTGTAGGCGACCAGCGAGTACGCCGCGGTGACGCCGAGCGCCCACAACCCGACGAACACCCACATCTGGTCGCGTGCTCGGACCGCGGCGATGATCCCGCCGATCGCGCCCAGCACGAGGATCGGGGCGTCCGCAGCAAGCATCCACACGAGGTACTGCTGCGGCGGTTGTGCCTGCGTCGCGCCCCCCGTCTGGGTCCAGATGGCGAACGTGGCGAGCGAGTCGATCAGGCCCTTCGGGAAGTTCGTGAAGAACGACGAGAAGAGCAGGACATAGATCGCGAAGAACACGACGGCCGCACCGGCAAGATGCTCCCAGGGCGGGAGGTCGAGGCCGGTGCCCGCCCTCGCCGCCGTCTCCCTGGCCCGCGTTGCCGAACCACCGCGCCAGCGGACGTAGCCGCCCGCCACGACCGCCGCGATGATCAACACGACGAGCGTGATGATGCCGGTCTCCTTCGTCGCGAACAGCAGGGCCAGCGACGACGCGAGGCCCAGCAAGTCGAGCGGACCGCGTCGCTCGAGGTAGCGGATGCCGAACACGACGATGGCCAGCGACATCGCCACGACCAGCGACTCGTGGATGAAGTAGCGCGAGATGTAGACCGCCCCTGGCGACACGGCCAGCAGGGCCCCGGCCGCCAACACCGGCACCACACCGAGGTAGCGTCGGAGTGGGAAGACCAGTCCGACGGTCGCCAGGCCGAAGACGACCGGGACCAGCCGCATGGCCTCCGTGGTCAGCCCGAACAGCCACGACGACACCAGGGCGAAGTAATACAGGGTCGGGCCGTGGTAGTTCGCCGGGTCATAGGCGTACGTCCCGTTGCGCACCAGGTTCGTCGTAAAGAAGCCGTTGACACCCTCGTCGTGGTGGAACGGATTGAGCGCCAGCTCGGGCAGCCGCATCGCCGCGGCGGCCAGCAGGATCAGCAGCGCGACCGGGACGAACCAGCGATCGACCCCACGAGGCCGGCCGATCCCCTCGGATGTGCCGTCCGAAACCGTGGTCGACGACCGATCCGCCGTGCTGGGGGCGGCGCCCGGCGCGGACGACGCGCGTCGCTCGGCGCGCGATCGGTCGCGCGATCGCCTACGGTCGCGGGACGGCATACAGTCGGTACTCCCCTGCTTCGCCGACGAGCTGGAAGCGCTCGAACGCGGCGTCGTCGACCGGCATATAGGCGTGCTCGATCGGACTGACGACGATGTAGTCGATGCCGTACCGCGCGATGAGCGCATCGGTCGCCGGGTCGCCGGCGTAGATCCGCTTGATGTCCGCCTCCCGGTCCGCGTACTCGAGCCCGTGCGCCCAGATGTACCCCGTGTAGCCGAGCAGTGACCGCCGGCCGGTCAGGAATACCGGCGGATCGTACGTCGGCGCGTGGAGCACGAGGGCACGGGGCGGCGTGTCCTCCCGGATGGTGGCCGCGATCGCGATCCCGTCCGCATCGAATTCCTGGTACGAGGTCTGGCCCGACACGACGCGCCAGACATCGAGTCCACCAGCCAGGGTCAGGACGAGCAGGGCGGCCACGCCCGCAAGCATCCACGCCCGGCCCCCGCGCAGCAGGCGGGCGACCACGAGCGCGACGATCGGGACGAAGCCGACGAACGCGTAGAACAGGACCTTGATGTTGTCCCACACCCAGGGTGCGAGCTTGGCGACGTTGGGCACGATGAACCACACCACGAACGCCAGGCTGAACAGGAGGAGCGTCCGCGAAACCAGCCGAGGCCGCCCGTCGCGTGCCGGCCACGCCACCCCGATGACGGCCAGCGGGATGAACAGGCCGGTGTTGATGAACCAGAACCAGAGCGGGTTCTGGTCGCGGTGGTCCCAGCCGAACTCGAAGCCGAAGAACGTTCCGGCATCGGCGATGCTGTCCTTGGTCGACCACCAGATCTGCGGCAGCGCGAGCGCCAGGGCGACCAGCACGTAGACGGCCCACACGCGCGTCTTGCCGTCGCGCCATTGGCGGAAGAACAGCCCGATGAAGAAGGCCGTGCCGATGACCACGACGAACGAATGGGCGTGGATCAGCGGCAGCACCCCGGTCAGGATCCCGGCGGCGATCGCGCTGCGCATGGCCCGAGCTGCGTGCTCGTGGACGACGCGCCACAGCAGGATGAACGCCATCAGCGCGACCGGCAGGCCGAACAACAGGCTGCGCTGCGTGACCAGCAGCGTCGTGATGGCGTTGCCCCAGCGGAACGGCCCGTCGGGTGAGATCGAGTAGTCCTGTGGCAGCGAGAACAGCACCCCGAACACGCCACGCTCCGACGCCGCGACGTCGCCGAGCAGCTGCACGAACCCGAGGCCCCCGCTGAACAGCACGATCGCCGGTGCGATCCAGGCGGCCAGTCGGTCGCCGGTCAGCACCTGCGTGAAGCGGTACAGGATGGCCACCAGTGCCAGGCCGAGGACGAGGTTCTCGATGAAGTAGGCCTCGGTCAGGGACGCCCCGAGCCCCACGAACATCGCTCCGAGGAAGTCGGCCAGGTACGGGTAGGCGAAGTCGGTCCCGGCGTACGTCGGATCCTCGGGCGGGAAGTTGCCGCCGGCCGCGAAGCTCATCGTGACCTGGAAGTGGAACGGCAGGTCGCCAAGGTTGTTGACGTACCCGGTGGCGATCGTGCCGCTGGTCTCGAGGACGACCTTGCCGAACACGAACACGAGCAGCACGATCGTGCCGACCGACACCAGCAACGGACCGGTCGTGGCAAGACCGGGGTCGCGGATCGCGTCCGCGACGGCGGCGGCGGTCGTGCGGGCGTCGTCCCGCAGTCGGCCGAACCGATCCGAGCCCACCAGGCTCACCAGCGGCAACCCGACCACCACCGCGGCCACGACCGTGGCGGCCGGGAGGCCGATCAGGTTCGCAGCAGCGAACCCGACGAGGGCGAGGAGCACGAAACCGGCGACCGCACCGTAGGCCAGGCGGACCGGAAGCGCAGCATCGTCGTCAACGACGTAGCTCAGGACGGTGCCGCCGGCGACGGCCAGGAGGGCGAGGAACAGCGCGGCCACCATCGGTCGGGGACGCTATCACATGGCCGGGCGCGGCCCGCGGTCGAGCGTGCCCTTGGCCGTCAGCCCTTGGGTTCGACGACCACCGTGACCTCGGGCGTCATGCCGGCGAAGACCTTGATGGCGACCTTGTAGGTGCCGAGCGACTTGAGCGGCTCCTCGAGGTCGATCTTGTGTCGGTCCACCTCGATCCCGCGTCGCGCGAGCGCATCCGCGATGTCCTTGGACGTGATCGAGCCGTACAGCTTGCCGCCCTCACCGACCTTCACGCCCATCGTCAGGGTCGTGCTGGCGATGCGGGTCGCTGCGATATCGGCGTCCTCGCGCTCCTTCTTGCGCTTGTCTTCGCGGCTGGCGATGTCGTGCTGCCACGCGCGGTAGGCGCCGCCAGCGGCCGGTACGGCGGCCCCCTGGGGGATCAGGAAATTGGTCGCGTATCCGTCGGCGACCTGCTTCATCTCGCCGCTCTTGCCGAGCTTCGGCACGTCCTTGGTCAGGATGACCTTCAAGTGCTGGGATCCTCCTTGGTGATCCAGGCGCGCGCGCGTGGCACGACACCGGATCGGTCGATGGCGTTCCCGGCCGCCTTGATGAAGCCGGGGACCCGGCGGATGGTCCGCCGGACCGGGCCCGGCGTCAAGCGCCGGATCTGGGCGATGTCCCGATCGTACGCCGCCCGCTCGATATCGAGGTCCGCGAGCTTCTCCTGGAGCAGCTCTGGAGGCACCCCGTCAAGGAACAGGTCGACGGCGAGCACGACCACGATCAGGTCGTCGAGACCGCCGATGATCGGGACGCTGTCGGGGATGATGTCGCGCCCGACGACGAGGTAGCCGGCCGCTGCGCCGAGCATGACCTTGCGGTCGTTCGGCATCCGCTCGTCGAGCACGAGCGCGCCGATCAGGCGCGCGTAGTCGGGCACCCGGCTGGCGATGGGCAGGAACGCCAACAGCGAGACGAACCGGCCGACGCCCGCTGATCCCGGGCTTCTTCGCTTGGCCATCGTCAGTCGTGTCTCCTCGTCATTCGGGACCGGGAGTCTACCAAGGAACCGCCGGCGCCCGGTCGGGCGGCCGTCGGTCCGACCTTGACATCGAACGTTCGTTCGGTATGATGCTGCTCAAGGAGGCGCGAGTGACGAAGCACGACGCCGATCGCAAGGTCAGGATCCTCGATTTCATCGCCGCGACGCTGCGTGCCCGCGGCTATCCACCGTCGGTCCGCGAGATCATGACCGCCGTCGGGCTGGCCTCGACGTCCGCCGTCCACCATCATCTCCAGATGCTGGCGCGCGATGGATACCTCGAGCGTGGAGAGGGCCAGAGCCGCGCGATCCGGTTGACCCCGACCGCGGCGATCCGCCTGGGGCTCTCGAGTGAACTCGTCCCGCAGGCCACCTCCGCCGATTCGCGAGTCGTCCCGATCATCGGCGAGATCGCCGCGGGCGGCCCGATCGAGGCGTACCAGGACGCATCGGAGTCGATGGCCGTACCGGACATGCTGGCGCCCAGCGGCGATGCCTATGTCCTCAAGGTCCGCGGCGATTCGATGATCGAGGCGCACATCGCGGACGGTGACTTCGTGCTGATCCGCCCGCAGACGACGGCGCGCAACGGCGACATCGTGGTGGCCCAGGTGGAAGAGAACGGGGTCACGCTCAAGCGCTTCTTCAAGGAGAAGGACAGGATCCGCCTGCAGCCGGCGAACCCCGCCTATCCGGCGCAGTTCTACGACGACGTGCGCATCCAGGGAAAGCTCATCGGTGTCATTCGGCGGCTTGATTGATGGCGGTCGGCTGGACCGCTCAACCGTGCGTTGGCCGGCTCCGCCGTTCGCTCACGCACTTGCTAGTGCGCTCGCTCTCGTGCTCGCTGGCCGCCTTCGTCTGACCGCCCCGGTCGCCCGATTCTCGGTTCGGCGCGGGCGTTGGGGATATCCACGAGATCGTCCACATTCCGCCCACACGCGCGCGCAATCCGTGGACGCAGCAAGCGCGTGGGGTCGCCTTCGTTGACGTGCACCCGGCACTGCCGCCGGACAATGACGCCCCCAATCCACACCGTCGGAGTCCGCCCACGCCGTGATCGATCGTCTGCCGCCACAGAGTCTCGAGGCCGAGCAGTCCGTGCTCGGCGCCATCCTCATCGACCGCGACGCCGTGGTGGAGGTCGCCGAGTTCCTTCGGCCGGAGGACTTCTACCGCCAGGCGAACGGGCGGATCTACGCGGCCATCCTCGACCTGTTCGAGCGTCGCGAGCCCATCGACATCGTCACGGTCGCCGAGTCGCTCGAGCGCCGCGAGGACCTCGAGGCGGTCGGCGGTCGTGCGTACCTGTCGAGCCTGAGCAACGAGACCCCCACGGCCGTCCACGCCGCGCAATACGCCAGGATCGTCGAGCGCAAGGCGGTCCTGCGCAACCTGATCGGAGCGGCCGGGCGGATCGCCGGCATCGGCTATGAGGATCCGGCCGAGATCCAGGAGGCGATCGATCGGGCCGAGGCGGAGCTCTTCGCGGTCAGCCAGAAACGGATCGATACCGGCTTCAGCCCGCTCAAGTCACTGCTCCACGAGGCGTACGACCGACTTGACTACCTGCACGCCCACCGTGGCGAGATCTCCGGCGTGCGCACCGGCTTCACCGATCTCGATGCCCTGACCACGGGCCTCCAGCCCAGCGACCTTGTCATCGTGGCGGCCCGTCCGTCGGTCGGCAAGACGAGCTTCGCGCTCAATATCGCCGAGCACGCCGCGGTCAAGGAGCGTAAGAGCGTCGGCGTGTTCAGCCTGGAGATGAGCAAGGAGCAGCTGGTGCTGCGCATGCTCTCGAGCGTCGCCAACATCGACTCGCAGCGGTTGCGGACCGGCTTCCTCGAGGAACTCGACTTCGCCCGGATCGCCCCGGCGATGAACTCGCTGTCCGAGGCCCCGATGTACATCGACGACACGCCGAACATCAGCGCCATGGAGCTGCGCACCAAGGCGCGTCGCCTGCAGGCGGAGGCGGGGCTCGACCTTGTCGTCGTCGACTACCTGCAGCTGATGCAGGCGACGACGACCAACCGGGATGCGAACCGCGTCCAGGAGGTGTCGGAGATCTCGCGTGGGCTCAAGGCCCTCGCCCGGGAGCTGTCGGTGCCGGTCATCGCCCTGTCCCAGCTGTCCCGCCAGCCGGAGATGCGCGAGTCGAAGGAGCCGCGTCTGTCCGACCTCCGCGAGTCGGGTGCGATCGAACAGGACGCGGACCTCGTCATGTTCCTGTGGCGCGACAAGGAGCGCGGCGCCGACGATCAGGAGACCGACGGGGAGGTCGTCAACCTGAAGCTGGCCAAGCACCGCAATGGTCCGACGGGCGAGGTCCAGCTCTGGTTCAAGAAGCGCCAGACCCGGTTCGTGTCATACGCCGGCGAGCGGTTCGCGGAGGTCGGCTGAGTCGCCGGCGTCACAACGTGGGCGAAGTGGCGCCGGTCGGACCGCGCGGTCAGCGGTCCTCGTCAGGCAGCAACGGACGGAGGGCCATCGTGTACGGCTTCTTGTCCGTGCCGGTCAGGACAAGGCCCTGGAAGCCGCCCTCGAAGCCCGTCACCTTGAGCGGGGCGAGTTCCTCGGCGGTCATCGTCCGGTGCGGGAACTGCAGGCCGTTCGGGTCGGCATCGGGCTTGAAGTCGGCGACCGTCAGATCCGGCCAAGGCCAGGCGCGAACGTCCGGCGCCACGATCCCGGGGGCCTCGAACAACACGCCTCGGTACGCGGTCGGCTGATAGGCATCGGTCGGGATGCTGCCACCCTGATCGAAATCGGTCAGCCGCGCGGCCAGCTTCTGGAAGGCGGCGCGCGCAGGCCCATCGGCCGCCCCGACCCCGCCGGCGGCGACGTCCATGCCGAGCGCGTACACCGACACGGTCTTCTTGATGCCGCCCGCCTCGACGGTGAAGATCGACGTCGACGCGTCCGCGACCTGGTCATTCGGATAGTTCGGGCGTGCCACACCCAGTCCGCCCTCGGTGAGCGCGTACACGAGCAGGTCCTGGATCTGCTCCTCGCTGAGCTTGGCGGTGCGTAGGGGGTTGAACGTGGCGACCGAGCCCTGGGCCGGGGGGAACTCCTGGGCAAGGTTCCGGAAGACGACGGTGCCGTCGCCGTACAGCGTGAACGGCGGCACCTGCGAGGCCAGGAACGCCGGCATCACGAACCCGCCGCCCTCGTCGAGTCGCAGGAGGACGTCGGTCGACCCGGTCTTGTGGTCGACCGCTCCCGTCGCCGGCGTCTCACTCGGAGCACCGGTCGGGCCGCCGGAGTCACCGGCAGTCGGGCCACCCGATGGTGATGTGGAGGGAGCGGCACCACTGCTGCACGCCGCGATCAGGATGGCCAGGGCGGGGCCGAGCATGGTGGCTCGCTGGAGTCGGGGAAGCGCCGGACGACGCGAAGGGTGTGACATGGCCGCCCGACGCGCGCCGCCACGATGCGGTTCCACGGGATGCAGCGGAGTGCGAGACTCGCAGCCAGGCAGGCGCTTTCGCACGGAACCCGTCCCCCTGAGGCCTTGACGGCGCGCGTATCTTCACCGCTAAGAGTCCCGGGTACCACCGGTACCGACCCCGAGCGCGCCGCCGTCCCCCGCGCGCCCGCCGAGCGGTCCGCGCGCGCCGGGCTCGACCGTCATGGCGTCCGAGCCGAGGGAGGTCTGGAGAGGGTGTACCAGGACCGAACGTTGCACTGTCGCGACTGCGCCGAGGAGTTCACCTTCTCGGCAGGCGAACAGGCCTTTTATGCCAGCAAGAGCCTGGTCAACGATCCGCAGCGCTGTCCATCCTGTCGAGCGGCGGCGAAGCGGGCACGATCGAGTGACGGACCGCGCGAGTTCCATGCCGCGGTGTGCGGGGCCTGTGGGGGGCAGGCCGTCGTGCCGTTCGCGCCGCGCAATGATCGACCGGTGTACTGCAGCACCTGCTTCGACAAGGTCAGAGCCGGGACGATGGAGGAAGCGCCCGCCCACGCGTGAGGGTCGGTGGCATCATGACGATGCCGGAACCGGCCGATCCCAGGAGGTGCACGTGGGCGTCATCATCATCCGAGAGATGGTCGGGACCAGCCCGCGTTCGTGGAGCGACGCCGCCCGCCAGGCCGTCGCCACTGCGTCGCGCACCGTTCGCAACATCCAGTCCGTGGAAGTCGTGAAGTCGACGGCCGTGGTCGAGGACGGTGAGATCGTCGAGTACCGGGTCGAGCTGAAGATCGGCTTCGAATACGAGGGCTGACTCGCAGCTAATCGCCGGTTGAGCGCCGGTTGCCACCATGGCGTCCATGCCCAAGGCAGCCGGCCCCGACCGCCTCGCTGACATCCCGACCGAGCGGTCGACATCATTCGCGCGTCCCGAACGCCCCACGCCTGCCCGTCCGGTCCAGCACCGGACGACGATCGCCGTCAGTCCCGGCCGAGCGCCGTTGGCCCCGCCGCCCAGGAGTGCTCCGCTGCCCGACGAACGCACCGGCTACCCGATCCAGATCGCGAAGGTCCAGCGTCCCGCACTTCGAGACGAGACGCTGGAGCGCCCCCGCCTGCTCGATTGGCTGCGCGCCAAGATCCACGGTCGGGTCGTGCTCCTCCTCGCGGATGCGGGTTATGGCAAGACGACGCTGCTGGCGGACTTCTCTCGTCGGACCCGGATGCGCACGCTCTGGTATCGGCTCGACGAGGACGACCGCGACTGGTCGACGCTCATCCACTACCTCGTGGCCGCCGGACGCGAGCACGACCCGGGGTTTGCGCCGCTGACTGCCGGATTACTCGCCGAGATCGGCGTTGGCGGGCCGACCAGAGAGCAGGTCGTCGGCACGTTCCTGGGCGAGCTGCCGTCGATCGTGGTCGGCGGCGCGGTCCTGGTGCTCGATGACTTCCATCTCGTCGATGACGCGGTCGATGTCCGCTACCTCGCGCGGGAACTGCTGGCGCGCGCGCCCGAGCGCCTGACGATCGTGTTCGCCAGCCGCCGAGCGCCGACCGTCCCACTGTCCAAGCTGCGCGCCGTCGGCGAGGTGGCCGAACTCGGCACCGACGACCTTCGATTCGATGCGGCTGAGACGGCGCAGCTGTTCACGGAAACGTACGGCCGTCGGCTCGACCCCGACGTGCTGGCCGATCTCGCGGTACGTACCGAAGGCTGGATCGCCTCGCTCCAGCTGGTGCAGGCCGCCCTGCGCGATCGGTCGCCGGCGGAGATCCGCCGGTTCGTCCGGTCGCTCAACGGCGCCGACCGGGACCTGTACGACTACCTCGCCGAGGAGGTCGTCGGCGATCTGCCGGAGGAACTGCAGCGATTCCTCATGGAGACGTCGATCCTGCAGGTGGTCACGCCTGAGCTGGCGGAGGTCGTGTCCGGGCGGGAAGCGGCGGACGTCGCACGGCTGACCGCGTCGGCAGAGCGGCTGACACTGTTGAGCCGGCTCTCTGGCGCCCCGCGGACCCACCAGCGCTATCACCCGCTCGTCCGTGGCTTCCTCGAAGCACGCTTCCGCACCATGGACGG
>DASSII010000080.1:0-16395 GCA_035692005.1 Candidatus Limnocylindrales bacterium
ATGGACATCCGCAGGTTCGGGGCAGCGTATCGGTCGCCTGCCTACACGCTGGCGCGCTCGATCGAGAACTACGCGACCTACTACGACATCCACTACCCGAACGAGGAGCGACTGGCTGGGCGACCGCTGCGGACCTCGCCACCGTACGACACGCTCGCCGCGCTCGGCGCGGTCTTCGGCGAGAAGTCGGGCTGGGAACGGCCGAACTGGTTCGAGCCCAATGCCGACGACCCACGGTTCGGCGGACGGGCCGCGCTCGAGGCGCTGCGGCCGCACGGCTGGGCGGGTCATCACTGGTCGCCAGCCATCGCCGCCGAGGCGCTCGCCACCCGACAGGCGGCCACGCTGTTCGACGAGACCTCGTTCTCGAAACTCGAAGTGGTCGGTCCGGGTGCGGTGACGGCGCTGCAACGGTTGGCCGGCAACGACATCGACCGGGCGATCGGCACGGTCGTGTACACGCAACTCCTCGACCGGCGTGGCGGGGTGCAGGCCGACCTGACGGTCACCCGCCTGGGGGAGGGCCGCTTCCTGCTCGTGACCGGCACGGCGTACGGCAACCACGACCTCGGCTGGCTCCGTTCCAACCTGGCCGGCGACGGATCGGTCGAGGTCCGCGACGTCACCTCGTCGCGGCTGTGCTTCGGGCTGTGGGGTCCGCGCGCCCGGGACATCCTGGCGCCGCTCACCCACGACGACGTGTCGGACGCCGGCTTCCCGTACCTCACCGCGCGCGAGATCAGCGTCGGCTCGGTGCCGTTGCTGGCGTTGCGGGTCACCTACGTCGGCGAACTCGGCTGGGAGCTATACGCCCCGACCGAGTACGGCCGCGCCCTGTGGACGACGCTGTGGGATGCCGGTCGCGAACACGGCTTGGTCGCGGGCGGCTATCGGGCGATCGACGCGCTGCGGCTGGAGAAGGGGTACCGCGTCTGGTCGAGCGACGTGACCCCGGACGAGACGCCGTTCGAGGCAGGACTCGGGTTCGCGGTCGCGCTCGACAAGGCGATTCCCAGCCAGGCCCATGACGCGCTGGTCGCGGTCCGGGCCCAGGGCCTGCGCAGGCGGCTGCGCTGTCTCGTCCTCGACGACCCGCGCGCGGTGGCGCTCGGCAACGAACCCGTGCGCATCGGGGGCGAGGTCGTCGGCCGGGTCACGAGCGGGGGCTATGGCTTCGCCGTCGAGCGCTCGATCGCCTATGCGTACCTGCCGCCGGCGGCCGGCATCGGGACCCGGGGTGAGGTCGAGGTGTTCGGCGCGTGGATCGGCTTCGAGGTCGCCCGCGAACCGCTGTACGACCCGGACAACGCGCGGATCCGGTCATGAGCGCAGCGGGACGGCCATTCGGGCCTGATTGGTCCGCCTCGCTGCGACGGGGGAGCGACGCCGAGTTGCGTGGCTGGCTGGAGGTTGCCCAGGCCGCCTGTGACGAGGCCGATGCCATCGCCCGCCGTCACTTCCGGCGTGACCTGCGGATCGACACCAAGCCCGACCGGACATTCGTGACCGAGGCGGACACCGCCATCGAGCAGCGCATCCGCGAGCGGCTCCGGGACGCGTTCCCAGGGCATGGCCTCGTCGGCGAGGAGTACGGCACGGACGATGGCGATGCCCCGGTGCGTTGGTACATCGATCCGATCGACGGCACGCACAACTTCATGCGCGGCGTACCGCTGTTCGGGACGCTCCTCGCAGTCGAGCGCGACGACGAACTGCAGGCGGCAGTGATGTCGGCCCCGGCGCTGGGCGAACGCTGGTGGGCGCACCGTGGCGGCGGAGCCTGGGCTCGGACGCGTGCTGAGGCGCCGCGCCAGATCGGGGTATCGGATGTGAGCCGGCTCGGCGACGCCCAGATCCTGTATGGCTCGGCCCGGGACATCGTCGCGTCCGGTCGGGCGCCCGGCTTTGAAGGGCTGCTCCGCGACGTCTGGCGCGAACGGGGATTCGGCGATTTCTGGGGCTACGCGCTCCTGGCCGAGGGAGCTGCGGAAGGGATGCTCGAGGTCGACCTGTTCACCTGGGACGCGGCGGCCCCGGCGCTCATCGTGGAGGAGGCTGGGGGGCGCTGGACGGATCTCGATGGCGCGCGCCGGATCGACACACGCACCTTTTTGGTCAGCAACGGCGTCCTGCATGAAGAACTGCTCGAACGGTTGCGGGCCACGCACTGAGCGACACCATCGAAAGGACCCAGCGATGCCCCGGATCGGCGCGGAGATCGTCGTCATCGGGCTGGCGGTCATCCTCGGTGCGTGTCAGGCGATCAGCCCATCCCCGACCGGAGGTCCGGCGAGCATCGCGCCGAGCGCGACGAGCGTCGCGCCGAGCCCGTCCGTCGCCAGCGAACCGCCCGAAGCCAGCGGCGGTCCGATCATCGATCCGGCGTGGGTCACCCAGCCCTCCTTGACCTGTGGCGAACCGGGCCAGCGGTTCCCACCCGAGGCGCTGCTCGGGCCTGGTTTGGCTGAGCTCGGGCTCGATCCCGCTGCCGGAGTCCTGCGCTCGACGATCGCCGAGGCGCCTCCCGAAACGCCGTTCCCGCGCGCCGGTTGGCATCGCGTCATCGACGGGCAGGACGGCGGGTTGTTCGTCGCGCGTGGGGGCGGCGACACCTCGTGGTGGGCGATCGAGGTGGGCGTGCTGGACGGAACGGTGCAGGCGGTCGGCTACGGCCAGTGTCACCTGGCGATCGTGCCTCCCAACGGTGTCAGCTTCGCCCGATGGTGGCTCGACCCGAACGGTCCGCCCATCACGCCGTCCACGACCGTCCTGGAGGTGCTGTTGCGGGAACAGGATTGCGCCAGTGGCAAGCCGCCGCTTGGTCGCGTCCTGGCACCGACCATCGTCACGACCCCCGAGGCATTCCAGATCGCGATCGGGATCCGTCAGCAACTGACCGGCCAGGACTGTCCGAGCAATCCGCCGTTCCCGCTCGAGCTGGTCCTGCCCGAGCCCATCGGCTCGCGGGCATTGCTCGATGCCAGCGAGTTCCCGCCCCGCCCGGTGACCGTCGAGGACCCGGGGTAGGTCGATCCGGGCATCGCCGCGAACCGGTGGCCTTGGAGACATCGCCGCGGCCCGAGGACGCGCGGCCCCGACCCCCGGCGCACGCGCCGCGCATGCCCCTTAGGCCCCGGCAGCCACCAGCGAGTCCTCGAGGATGGCCAGCGCCTGATCGACCTCCCCGGCGGTGGTCACAAGCGGCGGGATGATGCGGATGACGTTCACGTAGGTGCCCGCCGTCAGCATGATGAGGTGCCGATCGAGGGCTGCCGCCTGGATCCGCTTGGCCAGCTCCGGGTCGGGCGTCCGGCCGTCGCCGACGCCCGGCTTGACGAGCTCGATGGCGACCATCAAGCCCAGGCCACGCGCATCGCCGATGGCGGGATGGCGGTCCTTGAGCGCACGCAAGCCGGCCAGGAACTGGTCACCGCGCGCACGGGCGTTGGCCACCAGCCCCTCGTCCTCGATGACGTCGAGCGTCGCGTTGGCGGCCGCGCAGGCGACGACGTTGCCGCCATACGTGCCGCCGTGGCTGCCGGGCTTCCAGCTGGCCATGAGTTCGCGTCGCGCGAGGATCCCGGACAACGGCAAGCCGGAAGCGATGCCCTTGGCCATGACCAGGATGTCGGGTTCGACGTCCCAGTGGCGGACGGCGAACATCTCCCCGGTCCGCCCGAAGCCGGTCTGGACCTCGTCGGCGATGAGCAGGATGCCGTGCTGGCGAGCGATCTCGCGCAGCCGCGGCAGGAACCCCGGCGGCGGCACGATGTAGCCACCCTCGCCGAGGACCGGCTCGACGATGACCGCCGCGACCTGCTCGGGATAGATGAACTGATGGAACGTCAGGTCGAGCTGGGCCTCCCAGTCGCAGGTGCAGGCGTCCGGGTCGTGGCCACCGCCCGGTGCCCGGTAGCAGTACGGATAGGCCGTGTGGTAGACGCTGCCGGGGAGGGGCTCGAACGCGGCACGGTAGACATCCTTGGCGGTGGTCAGGGCCATCGTCTGCGCCGTCCGGCCGTGGTAGCCGTAGCGGAAGGCGATGACGGCCGGCCGTCCCGTGGCGACCCGCGCGAGCTTGACCGACGCCTCGACCGCCTCGGCGCCCGAATTGGACAGGAACGCCTGGTACGGCCCACCCGATAGCAGCGCCGGCAGGCGCTCATAGAGCCGCAGGCCGGGCTCGTGGTACAGGATGTTCTGCTGGCCGTGGAGCAGCTTGTGGGCCTGCTCGGCGACCGCTGCGGCGACGCGTGGATGGGCGTGCCCCGTGTTCGCGACGCCGATCCCGGACGAGTAGTCCAGATACCGCTCGCCGTCCCGGGTGATGAGCCACGATCCCTCGCCGCGGTCCACGTCGAGGTTGGTGATGCGGCCCCACACGGCCGGCACGACGGCGTGGTCGGGCAGGGCGGGACGGGCATCGACGGTCATGGTGCGACTCCCACGTACTCGCGCGCGGCTACGCGCCGCTGCCACAACGTCGTCAGGACGACGAGCAACACGGCGGCGACGAAGATGATCGTGCCGATGACGTTCACCTGGACCGGGATGCCGCGCAGCTGGGACCCGTAGATGAACAGCGGGAACGTCTCGGTCTGGCCGGACGTGAACGCGGTGATGACGAAGTCGTCGATCGACAGGCTGAAGGCGAGCAGGGCCGCTGCCATGACCCCCGGCAGGATCAGCGGGAAGGTCACCTTCCAGAACGTGGTCCACTCGTTCGCCCCGAGGTCCATGGCAGCTTCCTCGAGATGGCGCGGGAAGTTGGCCAGGCGGGCCTTGACGGTCACGACCACGTAGCTGATGTTGAACATGATGTGGGCGATGAGGATCGTCCGGATGCTGAGCGGGAAGAGCACCCCTTCCGGGATGGGCAGCTGGACCGACGCCACGAACATCGTCAGCAGCGACGCCCCCAGGACGACCTCCGGGGTCGACATCGGCAGGAAGATGAGGATGTTCGTGATCGACCGCCCGCGGAACGCGTAGCGCGACAGGGCAAGCCCGATCATCGTCCCGAGGATAGTCGCCACGATGGTCGACGCGAAGGCGACCACCAGGCTGTTGCGCACGGCCTCGCCGAGGCCCGGCCGGCCAAGCGGGTTGAGCCAGGCGCCGAACGAGAACTCGCGCCAGGTCAGGTTCGAGCGGCCGGTCGGGTCGTTGAAGCTGAACAGGATCATCACGGCCACGGGCAGGATGAGGTATGCCGTCACGCCGACGAGGTAGATCGGCAGCAGCCAGCGGTCGACGAACCGGCGCAACCGCGCGGCCGGCGTTCGACGCGTAGCCGCCACGCTGGTCGCGGGGGTCGGTGACGTCGTCGCGGTCATCAGATCGATGCCCCCGTCAGTTCCTCGGTCCCGAGCAGACGGGCGTAGATGAACAGCCCGATGAGAATCGCCACCATCAGTACAAAGGACAACGCGGACGCCGTCGGGTAATCCGTCACCTGCAGGTAGCGGGCCTGGATGACGTTGCCGATCATCAGCGACTGCGGATTGCCCAGCAGCTCGGCGTTGATGAAGTCACCGACGGCCGGGATGAACGTGAGCAGCGACCCCGCGAAGATGCCCGGCAGAGCGAGGGGCAGGGTCACCCGGATGAACGCCTGGCTGATGAGGAACGTGCCGACCAGGCCGCCGACGATGACGCCCGGGATGCTGACCGCCAGCGGTCCGTAGTCCATCACTTCGCCGACGACGAACCCCAGGGCGCCGCCGAGGACAGCCCCGACGATGGTGCCCTGCGGTCGCCACGGACCGGCGTACAGGTCCTCGGCCGCCTCGATCAGCCGCTTGTCGATCTTCTCGAGGGCGACATACAGCGGCAGGGTCATGAACGGCAGGAAGTTGTAGGTGATGCCGGCCACGACGGCGGCCGGTGTGGCCAGCAGCCGGAACTCTTCGGGCAGGATGCCGATTCCCTTGAGCGGCCCGAGCAGCAGCCCGTTGTCGGCGAGGATGATCTTCCACGAGATCGTGCGCAGCAGGAAGCTGGTGAAGAACGGAGCGATGACGAGGAACAGGAGCACGTTCTTGTAGGCACCACCCCGGAAGGCGATGGCGTACGCGAGCGGGAAGCCCAGCGCGAACGCCAGGATGGTCGCCAGCCCGCCATACACGATCGAGCGCCCGAGCCAGGGCCAGTACTCGGCGATGGCCTCCGGGTAGATGCCCCAGTTCCAGGACTGGACGAACCCGGCGTCCAGGTTCCCGGTCCACAGCGACGTGAGGAACATCTGGATCGCCGGGTAGACGTAGAACAGGACCAGCCACAGCAGGCCCGGCAGCAGCAGCAGGTAGGGGGCGACGGCGCGGAGATGCAGCGCGCGTCGCATGTGCGCTAGAGGCCCATCGCCTTGGTGAACGCCTCGCTCCAGGCCGTCTCCTCCTCGGCTGTGGTCGCCCGGAACTGATGGAGGCGGGCGGCCCAGTCGTCAGGCGGGAAGATGAGCGGGTTGTTGGCGAGGTCGGCATCGATCTTGAGCATCTCGTCCTTGGCGCCGACCACCGGGCACACGTAGTTGACGTACGCCTCGATGGTCGCTGCGTTGGCCGGCTCGTAGTAGAAATCGATCCAGCGCTCGGCCTGCGCCTTATTGGGCGCGCCCTTGGGGATGACCATGTTGTCGGTCCACAGCATCCCGCCCTCCTTGGGCAGGGCCCACTGGAAGTCCTGGTCGGGCTTCTGGTCCGGGACCAACAGGGTCAACACGTCACCCGACCAGGCCATCGCCAGGACGACCCCGCCGCCGGCCATGTCCTCGACGTAGGAGTTCCCGGTCACTTGGCGGACGATGCCCCCCTTGACCGCTTTGTCGACGTCGGCCAGCGCGGCATCGAACTGCGCCTGGGTCAGCGTCCCGGGGTCGGTGCCGAGGCGGATGGCCGACAGGCCGATGGTGTCGCGCATCTCGGACAGGAAGGTGAGCTTGCCCTTGAACTGGTCGGAGAACAGGATCTCGAGCGAGTCGAGATCGCCGGTCTTGTTCTTGTCGAAGCCGAGGCCGGTCATGCCCGACTGCCACGGCGCCGCCAGGTTGGTGTCCGGGTCGAACGAGCGGCCCTTGTAGTTCTCGGCCAGATTCTTGACGAAGTTCGGCGTGAGGGTGGTGTCGATCGTCTCGAGCCAGCCGAGGCGCACCAGTCGGGCGACCATCCAGTCGGTGACCACGACCAGGTCCCACTCGGTCGGCAGGTTCTGCTGGAGGGGCGCCTGCAGGTCGCTCGTGAAGAACGTCTCGTTGTCGTCGACCGCGCCGTCGGCGTACTCGACCGTGACCCCGGTGTCGGCCTTGAACTTCTCGAGGGTCGGGAAGGTCGAACCGTCTTCGGAGACGTCGATATAGCCGATCCAGTTGGCGAAGCGGAGCGTGCCGCTGGTCGCCGGCGTGGCGCCCGAGGACGCGCTGGCCGACGCGCCCGTCGACGCACTCGCCGACGCGCTGGCGGCGGCGGACGCCGAGGGGGCCGAGCTGCCACCCGGGGGCGTGCCACAGGCAGCGAGGAACGCGGCCGTCCCCGCGAGGGCAGTCCCCTGCAGGAAGCGGCGGCGGGTGACATCCCCCGGGAGCGGCGTGCGAGTGTCGGACATCAGTGCGATTCCTCCAAAGTGGTCGCCGGCTGGGGGGCCGCGACATCGGCCATTGCGGCGCGCTCATCCGCGACGACGAAGCTGTGATCGGGCGACCAGGTCAGGATGACCTCCTCGCCGGGTGCCCACAGCTCCGCGCGCGTCGCGCGCTCCACGTTCTGTTCATACACCGTCAGGCGGGCTCCGCCGCGCGCCTCGACCTGGTACTGGGTGCTGACGCCCAGGTACGAGGCGTCGCGGATGACTCCGCGCAGCTGGTTGTGGCCGGTCGGGGTGGGATCGACCTCGGCCGGCTCGCGCAGCCGGATCTTCTCGGGCCGGACGCCGATGTTGACGTCGACCTTGCCGTTGATGAGACCGCTCGGGGCGCGAACCGTCGCATCGTCGGCCAGCTTGACGGTCGTGTACTTGCCGTCGCTGCCCTGGACCGACCCCGGCAGGAGATTGCTGACGCCGAGGAAGCCGGCCACGAAGCGCGTGCCCGGCCGTTCGTAGAGGCTCTCCGGATCGCCGAGCTGCTCGTAGCGCCCGCGGTTCATGACGGCGATGCGATCGGACATCGTCATCGCCTCCTCCTGGTCATGGGTCACGTAGATGAAGGTGATGCCGACCTCCTGCTGGATGCGTTTGAGCTCGACCTGCATCTGCTTGCGCAGCTTGAGATCGAGCGCGCCGAGCGGCTCGTCCAGGAGCAGGACGGCCGGCCGGTTGACGAGCGCCCTAGCCAGCGCCACCCGTTGGGCCTGACCGCCCGAGATCTGGGTCGGCTTGCGCGACTCGAAGCCGGGCAGCTCGACGAGCTCCAGCATCTCGCCGACACGGCGCTTGAGCTCGCCGTCCTTGATCCCCTTGCGGCGCAGCCCGAACGCCACGTTCTCGTAGATGGTCAGGTGTGGGAACAGGGCGTAGTTCTGGAAGACGGTGTTGACGTTGCGCCGGAAGGGTGGCGTCCAGGTGACGTCCTCGCCTTGCAGTTCGATGAGCCCGGAGGTCGGTTCTTCGAACCCGCCGATCATCCGCAGGGTGGTGGTCTTGCCGCAACCCGACGGTCCCAGCAGCGAGAAGAACTCGCCGGCACGGACCTCGAGATCGATGTGGTCGACGGCCACGGCGTCGCCGAAGCGCTTGACGACATCCACGAGCCTGACGTCGGTGGCGGCCACGTTCGTTGGCACTCCATGGGCGAATGGGCATCCGACCGGACGCGATCACGAGGCCCCCGTGCCCCTCCGCGCCGGCGACCGTCCGGAGCGCTCACCGAGCGGCGGATGAGGGCGAGGATATGGGCGCGTCGCGCGGGGTGTCAAGGATGCGGGAACCGAGGCGTCCGGCCGCGAAGCTCTGCGAGATTCGCACCGACTTCGCGTTTCGAGCCATGGGCTTCGCAGGTGGTGGACCGCCGGGTGCAGGCGCGACGCCGCATCCGTGGCCGCTCGACCGAGCGCCGGACAGGCCGATCGCCGGCGCGCGGTACGATATCGACGCATCGACCGCCAGAATCGCGCGAAGGGACCCCATCGCCCATGCCTGTCCTCACCGAACCGGCCGTCCTGGACGCCCTGCGCACGGTCCAGGAGCCCGAGCTGGGCCGCGACATCGTGACCCTCGAGATGGTCAAGTCCATCGCCATCGACGACACACGGGTCGCCTTCACCATCGAATTGACGACGCCGGCGTGTCCGCTCAAGGACGAGATCGAAGGCAACGCGCGCGCCGTGCTGACCGGTATCGGCGCGTCCCAGGTCGACATCACCTGGGGGGCGATGGTCCGCCGCTCCCAGCCTCGACAGGCCGAGCAGCTCGTGCCGGGCGTCAAGAACATCATCGCCGTGGCGTCCGGCAAGGGCGGCGTCGGCAAGAGCACGGTGAGCGTCAACCTGGCCGTCGCGCTCGCCCAGGCGGGCGCCAGCGTCGGGCTGCTCGATGGCGACATCACCGGCCCGAACATCCCGCTGATGATGGGCATCGAGGGCCAGCCCAAGGCGAGCGCCAACAACAAGATCACCCCGCTCGAGCGGTACGGCGTGAAGACCATCTCCATCCAGTTCTTCGTGCCCGAGGGCCAGCCCATCGTGTGGCGCGGTCCGCTCGTCGGGGGCGCGATCCAGCAGTTCCTGCGCGATGTCGACTGGGGCGAGCTCGACTACCTCGTCATCGACCTGCCGCCGGGGACCTCGGATGCCCAGCTGACTCTGGCCCAGGCCGTGCCGGTCAGCGGCGCCGTGCTGGTCACCACCCCACAGGAGGTGTCCCTCGCGGACGTCGGCAAGGCCCTCGCGATGTTCCAGCGGATGAACGTCCCGGTCCTCGGGCTGGTCGAGAACATGACCGCGTTCGCCTGCCCGCACTGTGGCGAGCTGACCGAGATCTTCGGTCGGGGCGGTGGAGAACGCTTCGCCGCGACGCATGGACTGGAGTACCTTGGCGGTGTGCCGCTCGACATCACGGTCCGCCAGGGTGGCGACGTGGGCGTCCCGGCCGTCGCCCAGCGCGAGCCGGGCCCGGCGGCCCAGGCGCTGACGGCCATCGCCCAGACCGTGGCCGCGCGCATGAGCGTCCGGGCCGCGACCGGGGACGCTCGACCGCTGCTGACCATCTCCTGACACGAGGGCTCCGCCCGTGCGCTGTCCGTCCTGCGGGAACCGGGGAGCGGCGACGGCGCGATTCTGCGACCGGTGCGGGACGGCGCTTGCCGAGGGACGTGCCGACCGACCGCTGACGGGGCTCGTCGGTCCGGGCCGGCCGTTGCCCGCGATGGCCGGCGATCGGCGCATCGTGACGGCCCTGTTCGCCGATCTGGTCGACTACGTCCGGATGCTGGCCGAGCACGATCCCGAAGAGGTCCGCGAGCGTGTCACGCGAGCCCTGTCCACGATGGCCGACACCATCGAACGGCTTGAGGGTACCCGCGAGAAGTTCATCGGTGACGCCGTCTTCGCGGTGTTCGGCTGGCCGCGCGCGCACGACGATGACGCAGTCCGGGCGTCCCTCGCGGCGCTCGCCATCCGCGCCCGGCTGCGCGAATTCGGCGACGGCATCGAGCCGATGGTGGTCCGTATCGGCATCGCGACCGGCGAGGTCGTCGCGGCGGGAGCTCGACCGGGGGAGGACGGCGATCTCGGACTGACCGGCGAGGCGATCACGACGGCCGCCCGGATCCAGTCGCTCGCTCGCCCGGGCGAGATCCTGCTCGACGAAGCGACTCGACGCGCGGCCCGCGAGCGCCTCGCGACCGAACCGCGCGGCGCCGTCGTCCTGCGCGGCCAATCGATCGCGGTCGCACTCCACGAGCTGCGCGGCGAGGCCGGATCGAGCGCGTGGGTCCCGTACCGAGCGCCCGCGCCGGGTCCGCTCGTGGGACGGGCGGCCGAGCTGGCGGCCATCGAGGCCGCGGTCGGCCGGGTGCGCGAGACCGGACGAGGCGAGACGCTGGTCGTCGTCGGCGAAGCCGGGATGGGCAAGTCCCGGCTGCTGGCCGCGGCCGAGGCTCCGGCCCGCGCTGCCGGTCTGGCCTGGTCGTGGACCGAGAACCTGCCGTACGGTCGACGCGAACCGTATCGCTGGGCGCGCCTGTTCGCCCAGACCGTGGCCGACGAACACGGGCTCGATTCGGGCACGTTCACGCGTCGCCTCCTGTTCACCGAGGACCTGCCGCCGGAGGTGGCCCGACGGTTCGGCGGGGCGATCGCGGCGATCGCCCGCGACGTCGACTTCTCGGGCTGGGAGCGCGAGGCCGCCGACATGCCGACCGATCCGGCGGTCATCGCGGCGACCCTGGCCGAGCTCGGCGGGCACTATCTCGATCGGCTCCTGGCGACGACCGGCCCGCGCGTCCTGGTCATCGACGACCTGCATGTCATGGACCCCTCGAGCGTCGGCCTCGTCGACGTCGTTCTCTCGAGGACCGCCGACCAGCCGTTGCTCGTGCTGGTCGGCCTGCGGCCGGGCGACATGCCCGACTGGATCGACCGTCCGGGCGTGACCCGCATCGACCTCGAGGGGTTGGCGGAGCCGGACACGGCGCGCCTGGCGACCCTGGTCGCCGATGCCGCGGTCGATGCGGCCGACGCGCACACCCTCCACGAGCGGACGGCGGGCAACCCGCTGTTCGTCGGCGAGACCGTCCGGGCGTTCCTCGAGGACGGCACGCTCGAGCGGCGGGACGGTCGGGTGACCCTCGTCGGTGCCGCGCCGGCCCGCTTGCCGGTCACCCTGCGGGCGGTCCTCGGTGCTCGCATCGATGCGCTCGAATCGACCGACCGACACGTCCTGGGCGTGGCCTCGGTCATCGGGGTGGCGTTCAGCGAGCAGCTGCTCACGGCCCTGCGCGGGGTCGCCCCGGACCGGGCGGCGCTCGACCGGCTGGTCGCGGGCGCCCTGCTGGCCCCGGCTGGCGAGGGTCGTTGGCGGTTCGCCCACGCGCTCATCCGCGACGCGGCCTATGCCGGGCTGCTCGCCAGCCGTCGCCGGCTGCTCCATGCCCGCCTCGCGACGGTGCTGGCCGCCGATACGCCACCGGCCCCGCCCGGGCTGATCGCCGCACACCTCGTCGCGGCCGGCGAGACGGCCCGGGCGCTCCCGACCCTGCGTGAGGCCGCCGCGTTCGCGCTCGGGCTCGGGGCACTGGCGGAGGCGGCCGCGATCTGGCGTCAGGCGGCGGATCTTGGCGCGGAGGCCGACCCCGCTGCCGCCGCGGCCGACCGGGCGCGCGCGGCCGAGATCGAGGCGACCCTGGCAGAGCCGGCGGTGACGGGCTAGGCCGGACTCGGCGCGGTCTCGGCCGTCCGACTTGTGGTGTCTGCCGGTTCGTCGGCCGGGTCGACCGTGATCGTCAGCCCGTCCACGGCCGGTCGCACCCACGTCCCGGCGGCCGCACACAGTCGCTCGATCTCGGCACGCCGAGCCGGCGCGTAGTGGACGAGCACGGCCGAGCGCGCCCGGGCGTTGCGGGCAAGCTCGATCGCCTCCTCGGGGGTCAGGTGCCCTCGCTCGGGATCGTCGTGGGCGGCCAAGCCCAGGGCGGCTTCCACCAGGAGCAGGTCTGCCTCGCGGACGCCGTCCTCGACCGCCGCCGACGGCCCGGTGTCGCCGGTGTAGGCGAGTCGGGCGCCATTCGGGGCATCGATGACGACCCCCCACGCCGGGACGTAGTGTCGCCCGTGGACGAAGCGCAGGCGCAGGTCGCCGATGGTCAGGGGCGTCGCGGGGTCGTATTCCACGGCATCGAACGCAGCATCGAAGAATCCGGCGCGCTCGCTGACGGCCGTCGCCAGCGCATCGAGTCGGGCTCGGCCGGCCGGCGGCAGATGGATCGGCAGCGGCACCTCGGCCGGCTCCCCCCACGGGTACAGGTAGCGCAGCCCGACGATGTCGAGATAGTGATCGGCGTGCATGTGGCCGATGACGATCGCGCTCAGGTCGTGCGGGTCCATCACCCGCTGCAGGTTGCGGATGACGCCCTGGCCGACATCGAGCAGGATGGCCGTCGCGCCCCATTCGACCAGGAAGCCGGCGGCAGGGGTGGCCGGATGGGGGGCGGCCGTGCTGCAACCGAGCACGGTGAGACGCAGGCGATCGGTGGGGACCTCGCTCATGACGCGCATGCTAGGGGTCCGCGACCCTGGGGTGTGTCGCCATTCCGACAGGCTTACCATCGGCCCATGCTCACCGGCCGCCCCGTCCTGGAGCCGCTCGCGGCCATCCCGTTCTTCGCGGGTCTGGATGGTCCCGCCCTCGAGCGGGTGGCCGCCGGGATGCGGACCCGGCGGTTCCGTCGGGGGGAGGTGATCTTCCACATCGGTGATCCGGGCGACGCGCTGTTCGTCATCGTGGCCGGGGAGGTGAAGATCTCGCTGCCCTCTGAAACGGGCGACGAGGCGATCCTCGCCACGCTCCACCCGGGGGCCGTGTTCGGGGAGCTCGCCTTGCTCGACGGTGCCCCGCGCTCCGCCAGCGCCACGGCGACCACCGCCACCGAGACCGTGGTCCTGCCGCGCGACCGGTTCCGCGAGTTGATCGCCACCGAGGCGGGCGTGCGCGACGCGCTGCTGGCGTCGATCGCCGGTGAGCTGCGCCGACTGACCACCCATGTCGAGGAGCTGCACTTCCTCGACATCACGGGGCGGCTGGCGGCCAGGCTCGTGCGCCTCGCCCAGGAGGGAGGCACGGCCGACCCGGAGCAGGGCACGATCCGGCTGCGCAAGAACCTGACCCAGGGCGATCTGGCGGCGATGGTCGGCTGCACGCGTCAGAGCGTGAACAAGCTACTCGGACAGTTCACCGACGAGGGGCTCGTCCGCCTCGACCGCGAGGGCATCGTCGTCACCGATCTCGACGGGCTCATCGCGACCTCGCGCCGCTGACCCTCCCTTCCGGCGTCAAAGCTGCGGCGGGTCGTCGCCGAGGGCTGCGAACAGGACGGCGGCGGCGGCCAACGCGGCTCGTGACCGGCCCAGCGGACCAGCGGTGAACGTCGTGCGGGTCTCGCGGTGCCGGCGGTCGGGTGTCTCGACGGCGATGGTGACGGCGATCTGTCCGGCCCGCTCCCGTGCCCGGACGGCGACCCCGACCTCGGCGCCGGCGGCGGCCCGAATGGCGTGGGCGGCGTCCTCGATCGAGCCGACGCCCGCCGGAACGGCTGCGCGCGATTCCAGCAGCGACAGCCACGAGACGTCGCCGAGTACGGCTCCGAGCTGGCCGCCGGTCCCCGACTCGGCCACGGCCAGGCGCCAGCCCCGGGCATCGAGTCGGGCGCCGATCGCCTGTGACCAGGTGGTGTCGCCCTCCGCCCAGACGAACGCCCCCAGCCGCTCCACGACGAGCGCCGAAGCCGCCTCGACCAGATCCTCGGCGGTGCGCCCGACGCCGTTCGAATCGGGTCCGCCGATCGCGCTGATCCGGATGTCGACCGCCTCGACACGGGCGTAGGTCGCCACCTCCGGGTTCGGCTCCCGCAGCAGCTCCTCGCCGAGGATCTCGGCCACCTGCGATTCGCCGATCCCGGTCAGCCGGAACGTGCGCACGGCCGTGTCTGCGCCGAGGCCGATGGCCCGCAGGCGAGGCAACGCCTCGTCGGCCCACATCGGGCGCATCTCACGCGGTGGCCCGGGCAGCGCCACGGCGAGGCGGCCGTCCGAGCGGCGCACGAACCAGCCCGGTGCCGACCCGTTCGGGTTGGGGAGCGGTTCGCACGACGGGATGCGCCACGCCTGCTTGAGGTTGATCTCGGGGAACGGCTGGGCCATCCGCTGCCAGCGTCCGCGCAGCCAGCGTTCGAGCTCCGGGTCCACCGCCGGGATCTCGCCCCACACGGCGGCGATCGATTCCCGGGTGAGGTCGTCCGGTGTCGGTCCCAGCCCGCCGGTACTCACGACCAGGTCGACCCGGTCGAGGGCGTGTGCCAGGGCGTCGCGCACGACCTCGAGCCGGTCTGGCACGGCAGACAGCCGGCCGACTGCCACGCCGGCCGTGGTCAGCGCCCGGGCCAGCTCGCCGGCATTGGTGTCGCGCGTGTCACCGACGGTGAGTTCCGACCCGATGCTGAGGATCTCGGCCGTCAGGATGCGCCGGTTCGTGGAGGGCGAGACCATGGCCTCAGCGTAACGTCCCTGCGACATCGTGACGGAGCGGGCGGGCCTGACCGCCACACCGGCGCTGCTATCATCCGGACGACCCCGGTCCGTTCGGGACCGCCTTCCACGAGCCGGAGCTGCACCCTGGACGCCCAACGCGCCTCCCCGTCCGTCCCGCCGCCGGGACTGCGTTCCTCGTTCCGCTCGACCCGGGACGCGGGCATGCGCCTGGCGAAGGCCCACGTCGAGCTGGCCAAGGCCGAGGCCCAGGCGATCGGCGGCGAGCTGGCCAAGGTCGCTGCCTACATCGGCATCGCCATCGCGGTGGTCCTCTTCGCCGGGATCCTGCTGGTGGTCGGGATGTCCCTGTTCCTTGCCGAATGGCTGCTCGGCTCGATGGGCTGGGGGGTGCTGCACGGGCTGCTGCTGTTCAGTGCCATCGCCATCGCCTGCGGCCTGGCCGCGGTCGGCATCCCGGGTGGCCGCCTCGGCCGCGCGTTCATCGTCGGCCTCGTCGTCGCCATCGTGCTTGGCGTGATGCTCGGGCTCGGCCTGCCGAACGACGGGTATGCGCAGCTCGGAGAGCGCGTCCTGCCGGGCATCGAGCCGGGCGTCCGCCCGCTGCTCGTCGGGATCATCATCTGGGCCGTCATCGGGCTGCTCGTCGGCGCGGTCGCGGTCGGTCGCCGAGGTGGCGCGAGCGCATGGCTCGGCGGCGCGATCGGGGGTGCGGTCGTCGGCGCCCTCATCGGCGCGCTGTCCGCCATCGACGCCGGCCCGCAGGTCGGCGCCGCACTCGGGATCACCGCGGGCTACGTCACCTGGATCGTGCTGATGGTCGCCGATGTGGCGCGCACCGGTGTCGACGTCGAGGCGCTCAAGGCCCGCTTCACCCCAACCATGACCATCGAGACCAGCAAGGAGACGCTCGCGTGGCTACAGAGCAAGATGCCGCCCGGGACCGGGTCCTAGCGGCGCGGGCGGACCTGTCCGAGCAGCTCCAGGTCCTCGAGGCGTCCGGCCGCGCCGCCATCGACATCCCGGCCCGCATCCGACGCAGCCCGGCCAAGGCGGCAGCCATCGCCGGGGGCGTCGGGTTCCTCGCGCTGAAGGGCCCGCAGCGACTGTTCCGTGCCACCCGCCGGGCGATCCGCGGCGACCGTCCGGACGTTCCGGACCGGATGCTGCCCCCCGAGATCGAGAAGACCCTGCGCAAGCTCGGTGA
>DASSII010000081.1:0-2829 GCA_035692005.1 Candidatus Limnocylindrales bacterium
ACGGCCGGCATCGCCGCCCCAGCCGTCGTCCTCGAACTGGCCGACGCGATGGCCGCCAACGACACCGACCGCATCCGGGCCGCCGTTCCGGGCGATCCGTACGGCCTGCTGACCAAGGAGATGGGCAACTGGTCGTTCGGCGAGGTCACCGGCGTGGATGCGCTGGCGACCTACCAGGACGAAGGCCGGACCGCGACCGAGCTCGTCGTCCACGGCCGCACCTCGTCCGGCAGCCCGCTGCTCATCAACCTCATCGTCCACGTCGAGGGCGGCGTCATCGTGAACTTCCGATGAATCGACTGCGCGACGCCGCGAGCCACGTCTCGTTCGTGTGGGACAAGAACCTGTTCCGGTTGCTGATCGTGCTGGCGGTCGTCACCGCGCTGATCGCGGCCAACGGCACGATCGGGTTCCTGCAGACGATCGTCGGGGTCATCGGCGCCGCGCCCGCGTTCGCGTTGCAGCTGTCGTTCGCTGCCGCGTACATCGTCTTCCAGTTCGGGATCCTGTTCTGGTTCCTGTCGCGGCCCCGCAAGTACACGGTCACACCGGACGACCCGCAGATCGGGCTGTCATTCGACAACTACCGCGGCCAGCCCGACCTGCTCGACCACGCCCGGACGACCGTGGGCATCCTGCGCGGCGTCAAGGAGTTCGAGCTGCGCGGCGGCGAGATGCCCAAGGGCATGCTGCTGTCCGGCCGGCCGGGCACCGGCAAGACCTTCCTGGCCGCGTGCATCGCCAAGGAGGCCAACCTCCCGTTCATCTACATCGACTCGAGCTCGCTGCAGGGCATGTTCGTCGGCATGAGCCAGCTGATGATCATGAAGCTGTTCCGCGACGCCCGTGGGCTCGCGCGCAAGTACGCCGAGCCCGGTCGGCGCGGCGCCTGCATCCTGTTCATGGATGAGCTCGACTCGATCGGGCAGTCGCGCGGCTCGCAGACCGGCGGCATGTTCGTCGGCGGCTTCATGGGCGGCGGCAGCATGGGTCTCAACACCCTGCTCAACCAGATGGACTCGCTCGGCGAGCTCGTCGAGGACCGTTGGCGGTTCAAGATCCTGCGCTGGTTCGGGATCATCCGTGGCCCGGCGACGAACAAGCCGCTCGTCTTCGTCATCGGGGCCACCAACCGGCCCGAGGTACTCGACCAGGCGCTCGTCCGGCCGGGCCGGCTCGATCGGATGCTGGTCGTCCACGAGCCGGACGCCGAGGGCCGCCAGGACATCATCGCCCACTACCTCGCGACCAAGCGGCACGACCCCGACATCCCGATGGAGCTGCTCGTCAACGACTCGATGGGCTGGACCCCGATCATGATCAAGACGATCATCAACGAGGCGCTCATCCAGGCCCATCACGACGGTCGCGAGTTCCTGACCTACAAGGACTGGCTGGACGCGGCCGATGAGCGATCGCTCGGGCTCAAGCAACCGATCCGCTCGTGGAACCTGACCGACCGACGCGAGACCGCGTATCACGAAGCGGGTCACGCGGTCGTCGCCCGCTATCTGCGGCCGGAGCACCGCATCTCCAAGGCCACGATCATCCGGCGGGGTCACGCGCTCGGCTACGTCCAGCAGCGGCCGCGCGAGGAACGGACGTCGCTCTATGCGCGCTCGATCGAGACCCAGATCATGGTCTCGCTGGCCGGCCACGTCGTCGAACACCGGTTCCTCGACAAGCTCTCGACCGGGCCGTCCAGCGACCTGCAGTACGCGACGCGCGCGGCCGAGGACTACGTCGGCGCGCTGGCCATGGGTCCCACCCGGATCATCGTCCCGATGCAGCCCGACCAGCCACCGATCGGGCCGGTCCTGGTCGGGGCGCACGAGCTGCTCGACCAGCTGTACGAGGAGACCGAGCGCCTGCTGCGCGAGAAGGAGGCGGCCGTCCATCACCTCGCGAACGCCCTGATCGAGCGCGACGAACTGATCGGCGATGAGCTCGAGGCCGTGTTCGCCGAGGTCGAAGCGGCCCATCCCGAGCTGCTCGCCCCGTTCGAGCGGCGGATCCTCCATTTCCGGGACTTCGCGCCGCTGCCCCCGGTCGTGCCCGAGACGTGGACGGTGCCGCCGGCCGCTGCCGCTGCGGCGGGCGGGGGCGCACCGGCGGCGAGTGGTGGGTCCGTGGCGAGTGGCGCGGTTGCGGCGGCCAGCGTGGAGGGGAGCGGGTCCCGTGGGCGGCGTTCGACGCAGTTCGACGACCCGCCGCCGTGGGCCGGACATCGCGGGCGCTAGCGGGCGTCAGCGGGCGTTAGCGGGCGTCAGCCGGCAGTACGCCAATCACCGCAACCGTATGGCGCAAGCTCAGGCTTCGAAGGGGCTCGGGCCGGCCTCGCCTCCGCAATCTGTGCGTGATCACGCGGCATCCGGTCGGTCGCGCGGCCAGGCGGGATCACGGAGTCGTCATACGGTCGTCCTGATCGACATTGTTCAAGGCCCCTGCCGCACGCGGTGCCGGGTCTCCGGTTGACCCGGCCGCACGCGGTGCCGGGTCTCCGGCTGACCCGGCCGCACGCGGTGCCGGGTCGCCGGCTTGTCGGCGCCGCCCGGCCGGACGCGGTGCCGGATCGCCGGCTGGCCCCGCCGCACGCGGGTTCGTGTCACCAGTCGGCTCAGCCGGACGCGTGCCACCGCCACCGGACCGACGAGCCCGTCGCGGTCCTACCCCTGCAGGCTGCGCGAGCCGAACGCGATGCCGTGCCGCCAGATCGGTCGACGCGGAGCCGTCCGTTCCGCGCTCCCACATCGAAAGCGCGTCGATCGACCGATCCGGACGCCGCAGCCAACCGGACAACGCTCGACCATCGGCTGCGAAGGCATTCCG
>DASSII010000082.1:0-21294 GCA_035692005.1 Candidatus Limnocylindrales bacterium
GGTGCGGGCGATCCGCGCGGCGATCTCGCCGCGGTTCGCGACGAAGACCGTGCGGATCGGGCCGGGTTCGGTCTCCGTCGGAGGCGCAAACGCGCCAATCGCGTCAGATGCGACACGCCACCGGCCACCGACGCGCCGCGCCGCCAGCCTGCCACTCCCGATCCAGCGCTGCACGGACCGCGTCGAGGTCCCCAGGCGCCGGGCGACCTCGCTCGGGCTTAACTCGTCGGACATGGCGGCGCGAGTGTCGCACAGGGCCTTGGGTTCCGCGTTCCGCGTTCCGCGTTCCGGGCGCGACGTGCCGTCACGGTCGTGCGGCGTGCGGGGTGCCGGGCCCCCGCCCGGGGCAGGGCCCCGGCTTGGGCCCGGCTTGGGCCTGGGCCCGGCTTGAGCCTGGGCCGGGCCTGGTTCGGAGCCCGGTCTCCAGTTCCGGCCCGATTCCAGGGTGGCTGGCACAGGCGACGTCTTTCCTGGGCATTCCGTCCGGATGTCTCGTCACCATGGAAACGCCGACACATTCTGGGCGATCGTCGTCACGCACCCCAGCCGGACTGGCGATCGCGACGCAGCAGGGGTTGTTGTACCAGGGACGCTGGAGCCGGTGGCCGACCGGACGCCGACGGGGGCCGACCGGGCCCACCCGCGGCCCACCCGCCGCCGCCCCACGGCGACCGGAGGCCGCCCGCGGCGACCGGACGCCGACCCGCGGCCGGCCGGAGCCGACCTCAGCCCTCGCGGTGGTGGCCGGGCGCGCCCACGGGACCCAGCCCGGTCGTCACCCGCCGTCGTCGATCGGCGCCCAGCCTGGTTTGCGTTTCTCATCGAAGGCCGTGAAGCCTTCCCGCGCTTCGGCTGTCACCCGTTGGCGGGCGATCACGCGTGCGGTGTGCCATTTCGACGATCCGTGACTCAGACCGCGCACCTCGCGCACCACCGATTTGGCGGCTCGGGCCGCCGTCGGCCCGGCGGCGAGGATATCGGCGATGGCCGTGTCCACCGCCGCATCGAGGGCGGCCTCGCCCTCGACGACCTCGTGGACCAGCCCGATCCGTTGTGCCCGCACGGCGTCGAACCGGCGACCGCCGGGAAACAACGCCCGTGCGTGCGTTTCGCCGATCTTCGCCACGACGAACGGGGCGATGACCGCGGGCAGGATCCCGAGCCGCGTCTCGGTGAAGCCGAACTTGGTGCCGCTCTCGGCGATGACAAGGTCCGACACGGCACACAAGCCCATGCCGCCGCCCAGGGCGCCGCCGTGGACGCGTGCGATCACCGGTGCCGGGCAGGTGTCGATCGCCTCGAACATGTCGGCCATCGCCATCGCATCCTGTTCGTTGCCCTCGACATCGAGCGCGATCGCCGCCCGCATCCAGGCGATATCGGCGCCGGCACAGAACGTCGGGCCGTCACCGGCCAGCACGACCGCTCGAAGCGACGCCGGCTCCTCTCGGGCCAGGGCCAGGAATGTGGCGCGAAGCTCGGCGATGACCGTGGCGTCGAACGCGTTGTGGACGTCGGGTCGCGTCAGCGACACGCGGGCGATGACGCCACCGGGCCCGGTCCGGTCGGTGCGGATCGATTCGCTCACCGGCCCATCCTAGCGAGCCCGCCGGCTGCGAGGTCGCTGTCGAGTGCTGACGCCGCGGATCGACCGGCCGAAAGTCCTGCTCCCGGGCGAAGGCGAACGTCGATACGCTCCACCGATGGGCCCAGGCAATCCGTGGTCGCCGAACTGGCGGCCCGATCCGACCGGCCGTCGGGCGATGGCCATCCGAGCCAGCCGTCGCGGTGCGCTCCTCGCGGCCGTCCTGCTCTGGCCGATCGCCCTGGCAGCGACCCTGACCTCGCCCGGAACGGACGATTCGATGCTGGCGCGGGCAGCTCTGCTCGCGCTCCTGTCGTGGCCCGGGCTGGCGTTGCTTGGTGCGGGCCTCGCCCCGACCGCCGTCGGGTCGCGCATCGATGCGATCGCAGCGGGTGTCGCGCTGGCGGTCGGGGCACCGATCGCCTCGATCGCATCGACCGCCATCGGTATCGCCATCCTCGTGCTCGTCCGTGACAGCACGCGGGTGGACGACGCGATCGGCCTCACCATCCGGCTTGGTGTCCTCGGAGCCCTGCGTTATGCCCCACTGGTGGCCGTCGCCGTGGTGCTGTGGACCATCCTGCTTCGACGCCACGGGCGCGCCGCCGGATCTGGGGAGCCACCGCCTGGCGTGCCGGACTAGCGCATCGCCGGCATCGGTGCTGCGCGCTCGAACGTGGAGGCCCCGGCGGCCGGCAGCTCGAGGACGGTGACCTCGTCTCCGAGCCGGATCCGGCCCGGCCGCTCGACGTCGGCGAGGATGCCGAAGTCGGCATGCTTCCCGTCGCGCAGACCGCGGTAGTCGATGATCGTGCGCAGCGTGTCGAGGTCGCGTGTTCCCGTCTCGGGATCCTGGGTCGTGATGGCGCAGCGGGCGACCGGTTTGGTCACCCGCAGGATCGCGTCGCCGACCGCGATCCGCCCCCCGATCCAGCCGTCCTCCTCGTGGGCCTCCGCCCCGGTCAGTTCGATGAGCATCCGGAAGCGGCGTGCGTCGATGGCGTCCAGGCCGAACTGATCGGTCAGCCGGCGGATCGATCCGTCCGAGACCAGGCTCGTCGGGTTGCCGACGCGCGTCCCGCCCGGTCGGTCGCAACGGATGACCCGGACCCGGCGACCGGCGATCGACTCGAGCGCGTCGGCCCACGGCCCGATGACGACGTGGCCGACCCCGGTCCGGCCGTGGATGGGGGTCTCGACGACCTCGCCGAGCCGGACCTCGTCCTCGACCACCGTGCCGTCCGGGAACCGCATCCAGAGCCACGTGGCTCCGGGGTCCGTGCGCGACTCGACCTGGACGAGCCGACCGACGATGATCCGATCGACGAGTCGATTCGACATGTCGGACAGGAAGAACCGGCGATCCTCGATGACGCCGAGCTCAGTGACGTCGATCTCAGGCGGGTGCTGCAGCCCAAGGCTCCGCACGGGCGCGATGGAGAGACGGGCGACGGACGGCATGGCCGGATGCTACCGGACGACGACGTCGCGGATCGATAGCGTCGCGCCAGGCTCGAACCAGAAGACCTCGAACACGAGGACGGCCTCGACGCTCTCGGTGCCCGTGCGCCAGCCGTGCGCATAGATGTTCTGGATCGGCTTGCCATCCTCTGTGGAGCGGACTTCGAGGGTCACCCGTCCATCGACGATCGAAAGGTCCGCCGGCCAGGCGTCGACCAGCTCGAAGTCGGCCGTCGTCAGCAAGCCGTTCGGCAGTCGGGCCATGCCGAGCACGACTTCGGTGCGACCGGTGTGGCCGATGGGGATGTCGAGTCGATCGATGTGGAGCCCGGTCGCTTCGGTGAGGGCGTCGGCGGCGGCCGACGGCACCGGGCTGGATCCCTCCGGGACATCGTGATATCCACCCTGCGTGACTGAATCGGCGATGAGGTGGGGGTCCGCGACGCATTGCGGCTCCATGCTCACGCCGCCACACATCGACACCTGGTGCACGGTCCCGGCGGCGAGGGTCACGAGGAGGTTCATGCGCGGCGCTCCGCCGAGCGTCTGCAGGACGGTGACACCGTCGCGGACCTCTGGCGTCGGGTCGGGAACGACCTCGACCGAGACGACGTCTTCGCGCGTGGTCCCGAGCTGCAACGCTGCCGCGTCGGTGATCGCCGTGCACTGCGCCGCGTTGTAGATCCGGGCGCAGGGCTGGGGTTCCGGAGGCGCGTTCGGCAGTGCGCCGGCAAGTGCCTCGCAGCCCGTCAGGACGAGGGCAGCCGCGAGCACCAGGGCAATGGCCCGTGACATCAGCGCAGGCCCACGCTCGCCAGCTCGGCCTTCGCCAGTCGCTCGTAGCGACCGGTCGCGAAGTCGCCGAACGGATCCGACGTGTGCTCGAGGAGCTCCGGATAGGAGAGTCGATTGAGGGCGCGACTGGCCAGGGCGCGCTCCATCGCCGCCTCCGACATGCCGCTCGACGAGCGTCGGATCGCCCGATGGGCGGCGCGCACCCTGGCGAGCCGTTCCGCGCGCCACGGCAGGTAGCGGCTCAACCAGGGGATGACCATCACCCCGATCACGAGCAGGGCAAGAAGGCGCGCGACCAGGATGAGCAGGGACTCGAGTTCCCGCCCGACGTAGATGAATGGTTCACCCGCTGTCCCGAACGCCCCGGTCGCGAGCTCGTCGATGCCGCTGCCCACCAGCGGCAGATCGTGCAGGGCTCCGCCCAGCGTCGCGCCGGCCCCCTGGATGTTCTGACCACCGCTCTGCAGCACGCGTCCGGCCTCCGCGAATGCCGCCAACGTGTCGTGGATCCGCGCCCCGATCACGACCCACAGCGCGACCCATGCCCAGGTGGCGACGTCGGCGACCATCTCCCTGGCGCGGGCCGTGGGGATCTCGCTCCAGAACTTCAGCATCGGGTCCTCCCTGGCGGTCTGGCTACATCCGGAAGACCCCGAACCGGGTCTGGGGGATCGGTGCGTGGAGCGACGCCTCGAGGCCGAGCGCCAGGATGCGCCGGGTATCGAGCGGGTCGATGACCCCGTCGTCCCACAAGCGGGCCGTCGCGAAGTACGGGGAGCCCTCGCGCTCGTAGGTGTCGAGGATGGGTGCCTCGAACGCGTCACGCTCGGTGTCGTCGGCGAACCCGCCGCGGACCGTCGACAGGACGCGGGCCGCCTGTTGGCCGCCCATCACGCTGATGCGGCTGTTCGGCCAGGACCACAGGAAGCGTGGCTGGTAGGCGCGGCCGGCCATCGCGTAGTTGCCCGCTCCGAAGGAGCCGCCGACAAGGACCGTGAACTTCGGGACCTCGGCGCTGGCGACCGCCGTCACCAGCTTGGCGCCGTCCTTGGCGATGCCAGCCTCCTCGTACTCGCGCCCGACCATGAAGCCGGTGATGTTCTGCAGGAACACCAGCGGGATGCGCCGCTGGCAAGCGAGCTCGATGAAGTGGGCGCCCTTGAGCGCGGACTGGCTGAACAGGATCCCGTCGTTGGCGATGATGCCGACCGGGATCCCGTCGATATGGGCGAAGCCGGTGACCAGCGTCTCGCCGTACAGGGGCTTGAACTCGTGGAACCGCGAGCCATCGACCAGCCTGGCGACGATCTCGCGGACCGGCACCGGCCGGCGTGGATCGAGCGATACCGCGCCGTAGAGACCGGCCGGATCGACGGCCGGCTGCTCTGGAGCGCGCCGGTCCCAGGGTTCGGGTGGCGGCTTGCGATTGAGATTGGCGACGATCGAGCGACCGAGGGCGAGCGCATGCTCGTCATCGAGCGCCTGATGGTCGGCGACCCCGGAGCGGCGCGTGTGAACGTCGGCGCCGCCCAGCTCCTCCGCTGTGACGTCCTCGCCGGTCGCCGCCTTCACGAGTGGCGGGCCGCCGAGGAAGATGGTGCCGGTACCCTTGACGATGACCGTCTCGTCGCTCATGGCCGGGACGTAGGCGCCGCCGGCGGTGCAGGAGCCCATCACCAGCGCCACCTGCGGGATCTCGGCCGCGGACATCCGGGCCTGGTTGTAGAAGATCCGACCGAAGTGCTCGCGATCCGGGAAGACCTCCGCCTGGAGCGGGAGGAAGGCGCCGCCGCTGTCGACGAGGTAGATGCACGGCAGGCGATTCTCGAGGGCGATCTCCTGGGCACGGAGGTGCTTCTTGACCGTCATCGGGTAGTAGGTCCCGCCCTTGACGGTCGCGTCGTTGGCGACGACCACGCAGGTCGTCCCCTCGATCATGCCGATCCCGGTGACGATGCCCGCCCCCGGGGCATCGTCGTCGTACAGGCCGGTCGCGGCGAGCGGGCTCAGCTCGAGGAAGGCGCTGCCCGGGTCCAGCAGGCGGTCGATCCGTTCCCGGACCGGGAGCTTGCCGCGCTCCCGGTGGCGCTCGATCGAGCGGTCATCTCCGCCGGCGCCGCGGTCGGCGACCTCAGCCTGCCGCCGTCGCAGATCATCGACGAGGGCCGCCATCGCAACGTGGTTCGCACGCGTGTCGTCCGCATCGGGATCGAGCCGGCTGCGCAGGACGGGCATGGGTCGATGATAGGCGGGCCGTGACGACTCGGAACCGTGGCGCCCGGTCGGTCGTCGGGCGACCATGCGGATGGTGTTGTCGGCCCTGGTCTGCCTCGCCGCGCTGGCGGCCTGTTCACCTGCGGCGATCGCGTCCCTCCTGCCGTCCGCCGGGGCCCTCGTGACGGTGTCGACCCGCGGCGGCGACTGTCCCGACGGCCCGTGCGGAACGACCGTCACGCTGCATCGCGATGGAACGGTCCGCGAAGCGACACTTCCGCCGAACGAGCCGGTCGGGACGGTCCTGGCAACCCAGGTGGCGGCCCTGGATGCGGCCATCCGGGCCACCGACTTTGCGACGCTTCGCTCGCGGCCATTCATCGGGGAGTGCCCCACCGCGTTCGACGGTCAGGAGATCGTGTTCGAGTTCACGACCTCGGCCGGCATCGAACGGATCGCATCGTGCGAGGTCGACGTCGATCTCGGCGCCCCCGTCTTCGTGGCGGTCGGCGCGGCCCTCGGGCCGTTCATCGCGTTGCCCCTGACCTAGCACTCGCCAGCCACGCGATCCCGACGGCGCCGACGGCGAGGATCGCCCCGATCGCCACACCGTCCGGGGTGAGACTCCCGCCGTCGCACCCGCCGGCGATCATCCCGGGACCGAGCGTGATGGTGTCCGTCAGCGGTACGCGCTCGTAGACCGCTGCGCCGTCGGGTCCGGTCCGGGCGATCCAGCAGACCGTCTCGGACAGCGCGAACGGGACGATCCAGGCGGCGACCCCGAGTCCCAGCACGAGCACCCCGGCGACCCGCTCGCGGGATCGACCGCCGCTGTCCGACGGGCTGCGGCGCAGGCCGAGGCTGATGAGGATGAGCGCGGGCAGGACGAACCCAAGCGTCACGCCGCTGAAGGCGACGAACGACTGGAACAGGCACAGGGCGCCGGCGGCGATGAGCAGCGGCCGACGGCCCCACAGCGATGCGATGGCGCCGATGATGGCCGGCAGGGCCAGGAGGAAGCCGATGACGACGGGGCGCGGAACGATGCTCAGCGCATCACCACCACCCGGCTCCGTGGAGTCCTGGATGGTCGGCAGCGCGGCGATCACGACCGCCAGGACCAGGATGGTCGCCGACACCACCAGCCCCATCCGGCGGCGGTCGACCCGGTTCACCCCAGGACGGCTCGCATCGCCTGGTCGATCGTGGCGAACCGGAAGGCCACGCCCGACGCCTGCGCCCGGGCAGGCGCCACGCGGCGGGACTCCAGGAGCAGCGCCGATTCCTCACCGAGCGCCAGCCGGACGACCGCCGCCGGGATGGGGAACCATGTCGGCCGATGCAGCACCGCGGCCATCGCACGCACGAATTCGATCTGGCGACAGGGGTTGGGAGCAACGACGTTGAGGACCCCGCCCGGGCCACCCTCGCCGATCGCCAGGCGGAAGAGCGCGACAGCGTCGTCGATATGCACCCAGCTCATCCACTGGCGCCCGCTGCCGACCCGGCCGCCCACGAACAGGCGGACCGGCAGGGCGAGCAGGCGAACGAGCTGCGCATCGCGGGCAAGGACATGCCCCATCCGCATCCGCGTCACCCGGAGCCCGAGCGCTGCAGCGCGGATCGCCTCGTGCTCCACGTCACGTGAGACCTGGGCGAGGAATCCGGATCCCATCGGGCTGTCTTCGGTCATCGGTGTCGGATCGGGACCGGGCTCGGACTCGGGGTAGGCGTCGACGCCGGACACGACCACCAGAGAGCGGGGTCGACGACTCGCTGGCAGCCGTTCGATGGCCCCGACGATCGCCGCGACCCCATCCACGCGGCTGTCCCGGATGCTCGCCTTGCGCCGACGCGTCCAGGGCCACGGCCCGACCGGTGTCCCCGCCAGGCTGACGACGGCGTCCGCGCCATCGATGCTCGATGCCAGACCGACGATGTCGGACGAGGACCAGTCGCGCGCGACGAGTCCGGGCGGCAGGCCCCGGGCACGCCCGGCGTCGCGCGACAAGGCGACGACCTCGTGCCCATCGGCGATCAACGACCGACCGAGCGCGCGCCCGACGAGGCCGGTCCCCCCGGTGATGACGATCCGCATCGGCCCAGCCTCTCGTGCTACTCTGACATAGCAAGTTATGAACGATAAACAGGCTACTGTCAAGACGCACGTTACGTCGTCCACGGCCGAGCAGATCCGACTGGACCTGGCGGAGGCGTGGGGCGAGATGGGCGCCGCCTGGGGCGTGACCCCGGCCATCGCCCGCGTGCAGGCCTACCTGATGGCCCGCCAGGAGCCCCTGACCGAGCGCGAGGTCCGCGAAGCGCTCGGTCTGTCGCATCGCGCCGCAAGCCTCGCCCTCGCCGAGGCGGAGAGCTGGGGCATCGTCGAACGCGTGCCCGAGCCGCGCCGCGTCGGCCGGCGCGGGCCCGCCGGTGTCGCCTATCTCGCGGTGGGCGATCACTGGCAGTGGTTCGGTCGAGTCATCGCCGAACGCAAGGTCCGCGAAGGGGACCCCGTCGTGGCCGTGCTGGAGCAGAAGGCCCGCGAGGCGTCTGCCGCCGCCGCGTCGAACCCGGCCGACTCGGAGCTGGCGGCCCTGCACGATTGGCTGAGCTCGTTCGTGATCTTCGTGCGGCTGTTCGACCGCGCCGTGGGACTCGTTCCCCAGCTCGATCCACGCGAGCTGGAACGATCGCTGCAGCTGCTCGGCCGTGTGCCGGACGCGACGATCCTGCGCCTGTTCGACCTGCTCGGCGGTCTCGACGACGACGACGTCTTCGAGCTCGTCGAGGCACTCTCGCACCTGTCCCCCAAGGCGGCCCGACGAGCGACGAAGCTCATGTCCGGGGTCGTCCGGACGGTGTCGCGCTGACGACGGCTACCATCGGCGCATGACCGAACCGCGCGCCGATCGTCCGCACGTCCCCGGCTACGGCATCCCCGACTCGACCGACGGCCTTCTGCCCTGGTCGTGGGCGGACGAACGCCTTGGACGCGCCAAGGTCTACTGGTTGGCGACGGCCGGCGCCGATGCCGCTCCGCACCTCATTCCGATCTGGGGTTCGTGGATGGACGGCCGCTGGTTCGTCGAGGGCGGCCCGACCCGCTGGCAGCGCAACCTCCGGGAGAACGCCCAGATGGCCATCCACATCGAGTTCGGAGAGGAGGTGGTGATCGTCGAAGGCAGGGCGCGCGAGCACGTGCAGCCGGCGGACGACCTCAGTCAGCGCATCCTGGCCGGCTACGCGAAGTACCGGCCGGAGTACGAGGCGAGCGCCGAGCACTGGACCGAGGGGGGCCTCTGGGAGTTGATCCCGGTCAAGGCCTTCGCCTGGTCATCCTTCCCGTCGGACATGACCCGCTATACCTTCGCGGGCTGAGATCGGTCAGACGATCGCCGCGAGATCCTCGGGAATGCCGGCGGATTCGGACCGCGTGCCATAATCCTGCACGCGCGAGGGGCTCGGTCGACTCGAACGGGCGAGGACCCCGGGGCCAGACCCGACCGGCGAACCGAGCGCGAGCCACCAGAGGAACCACAGCCCACATGACCGTCGAAACCTCTACCTGGGCGACCAGAAAGGGCCTCGCCCAGATGCTCAAGGGCGGCGTCATCATGGACGTCGTCACGCCCGATCAGGCCAAGATCGCCGAAGATGCCGGCGCCGTCGCCGTGATGGCGCTCGAGCGCGTCCCGGCCGACATCCGCAAGGCCGGTGGCGTGGCGCGCATGTCCGATCCCGAGATGATCGTCGGGATCATGGACGCGGTCTCGATCCCGGTCATGGCCAAGGCGCGCATCGGCCACTTCGTCGAGGCGCAGGTCCTCGAGGCGCTCGGGGTCGACTATATCGACGAGTCCGAGGTGCTCACCCCGGCCGACGAGACCAACCACATCGACAAGCACGCCTTCAAGGTCCCGTTCGTGTGCGGCTGCCGCAACCTCGGCGAAGCCCTGCGCCGGATCAACGAGGGTGCCGCGATGATGCGCACGAAGGGCGAGGCCGGGACCGGCAACATCGTCGAGGCCGTGCGTCAGTTGCGCGACGTGCTGGCGGAGATCCGCCGTCTGCAGGGCATGCGCGAGGACGAGCTGTTCGTCGCCGCCAAGGAACTCCAGGCGCCGTACGAGCTGGTCAAGGATGTCGCCGCGAACGGCAAGCTGCCGGTCGTCAACTTCGTCGCCGGCGGCATCTCCACCCCGTCTGACGCGGCGCTGGTCATGCAGCTCGGCGCCGAGGGCGTGTTCGTCGGCTCGGGCATCTTCAAGAGCGAGGATCCGGCGAGGATGGCGAACGCCATCGTGCAGGCCACGACGTTCTTCGACGACGCGGCCAAGATCGCCGAGGTCAGCAAGGGCCTGGGCGCCCCGATGCGCGGCATCGCGCTCGAGGAGATCCCCGAGCAGGAGCGTCTCGCCGTCCGCGGCTGGTAGGCGGCCTCGATGAAGATCGGGGTCCTGGCCCTGCAAGGGGCGTTCCGCGAGCATCTCGACACGCTGGCAGCCATCGGCGTCGATGGCGTCCGCGTGCGCGAGCCGTCGGATCTCGACGGCGTGAACGGCCTGATCCTGCCGGGCGGCGAGAGCACCACGATGCGTCAGCTCATCGAGCGCTGGGGCCTGCGCGAGCCGATCCTCGACCTTGCCGCCAGCGGCGCCCCGATCTACGGGACCTGTGCCGGGATGATCGTCCTCGCCCGCGAGATCGGCGGTGGCGACGCTCCGGTCCTGCCCCTGCTCGACGTGACGGTCGAACGCAACGCCTTCGGTCGCCAGCTCGATTCGTTCGAGGCCGACATCGCGGTCCCGGTCCTGGGCGACCGACCGGTCCACGCCGTCTTCATCCGTGCGCCGGTCATCGAGCGGACCGGCCCGGGCGTGGACGTCCTCGCCCGACTCGATGATGGACGCGTCGTCGCGGTTCGGGAGCGAAACATCGTGGCCACCTCGTTCCACCCAGAGCTCGCCGGCGAGACCCGTTTCCACCGGCTGCTGGCCGCCATGGCGAGCGAGCACGACGATCCGGGTGAAGGGTCCGGTCGACGGCCCCACCCGACACGCCGGGCACGGATCCGATGACGGTCACCCGACCAGCGCGCAGCCCGGGCAAGGTCCGTCCGGCCCGCCTGACGGACCTCGCCGCGCTCGGGGAACTGTCGCGCCTGTGCCAGTCCGACGGCGCGGCGACGCGCTCGCTCGGGCTGCCGGTCAGCGGCCCGCCGATCGGCGTGTTCAGCCTGTTCCGGCTGCCGCTCGGGGCGTTCCGCCCGAACGACCTGATGTACGTGTACGAGACCGGCGGCCGCATCGCCGGCCTCGTGCGCGTCGAGCGCGAGACGTCCCGCGACGAATGGACGATCGTGGAGCTCGACGCGGTCGGGGCCGCGGACGCGGGCGACATCCGGTATCGGCTGGTGAACCAACTGTTGCGCGAGGGCCAGAAGCGGGGTGCGGCTCGTTTCCACGTCGCGTGCGCCGACGTCGACGACAACGTCGAGCTGCTGATGCAGGCCGGTTTCATCCGCTACGGCGAGGAGCGGATCATGTTCCGGCCTCCGGGCGAACCGCCCACCAAGCCGTGGACCGAGCGGGCCGCGACCGACGCCCGCATCCGCCCTGCCCAGGCACTCGATGCGCTCGCGCTGCAGCGCCTGTACACCGCGGCGACGCCGAGCCCGGTCGCGCGGCTCGAGGCGCTGCGCCTGCCCGACTGGGAGCGCCAGGGCAACCATTGGCGGGTGCCGCGTTCGAGCCTCGCGCCGATCCTGCGCTTCGCCGACGTCGAGGCCTTCGTGCAGGGCACGGCGGGCGGCGGCAGGGATGGCACGATGCTCGACGGCTTCCTCCAGATCGGTGTGGCGAAGGAGGACCAGCCCCACTATCTGAAGGTGCTCGCAAGGCCGGAGGGCGATCCGCAACCCCTCATCGACTACGGCCTGGGCATCATCGCCGCACGGACCGCGAAGGGCGGCGAGCCGCGCTATGACCACGGCGTCATCGCCCCCGTGCGAACCTATGAGGCGCCCCTCGACCGGCGCCTGGAGGATGCCGGCTTCGAGTCGATCGCGAGCGTCACGCTGCTGATGAAGGAGACCCTGGTCCGGGTCGCCGAACCGGCGTTGGTGCCGGCGGGCGTCCGATGACCGATCACACGGAGGTGGGCGTGGGAGCGGAAGACCGCCAGCGCGAAACGATCGACGACCTTGACGCCCTGCTGTCGTCGCTGCCACCGGAGATCGTCGAGGCCGTGCACGCGCTCCCGGATCGGGAGGCGCTGATCGAGGTTGTGATGGACCTCGGCCGGCAGCCGGAGGGCCGCTTCCCCGACGCCGAGGTGACCCTCCTCGAGCGCGAGGTGAACGAGGCCGACATCGCCTTCGTCGTCGAGCACATCGGCTCGTTCGGCGATGACAACCGCGCCGGCATCGAGCGGACGCTGCATCGCATCAGCGCCATCCGCAACCGCAGCGGCAAGGTCGTCGGGCTGACCTGCCGCGTCGGTCGGGCCGTGTACGGCACGATCGAGATCATCAACGACTTCGTCGAGACCGGGAAGTCGATCCTGATCATGGGCCGACCGGGCATCGGCAAGACGACGATGCTGCGCGAGGCGGCGCGCGTACTGGCCGACGACATGGGCAAGCGGGTCGTCGTCGTCGACACGTCCAACGAGATCGCCGGCGACGGCGACATTCCCCATCCCGCGATCGGCAAGGCCCGCCGGATGCAGGTCCGCACCCCGTCGATGCAGCACGAGGTGATGATCGAGGCGGTCGAGAACCACATGCCGCAAGTCATCGTCATCGACGAGATCGGGACGGAGCTCGAGGCCCAGGCGGCCCGGACGATCGCCGAGCGCGGCGTCCAGCTGATCGGCACCGCGCACGGCAACAACCTCGACAACCTGATGCTCAATCCCACCCTGTCCGACCTCATCGGCGGCATCCAGAGCGTCACCCTCGGTGACGAGGAGGCCCGTCGTCGGCGCAGCCAGAAGAGCGTGCTGGAGCGCAAGGCCCCGCCGACGTTCGACGTCATCGTCGAGATCCAGGATCGCGAGCGGGTCGCCGTCCACAGCGACGTCGCCGAAACCATCGACGCCCTGCTCCGCGGCGATGCCGTCGCCCCGGAGCTGCGCTGGCGCGACGACGAGGGGGTCCATCGCTCACAGGGTCGCCCGCGCCCCTCGCCGCGTGAGCAGCTCGGCACGGAACGCTTCTCCGGCCTCGTCGGTGCGGGAGCGCCATGGCGCATGGAGCCCGGCTGGCGGGGCGACGGCTCGGCCCGCACGGCGGGTGGGTACCGCGAGGCCGACCGGGGCGGCTTCCGACCGGGCTATCGTCCCGGTGCCTCCGGTGGCTGGCGTCAGACGCGTGGTGGGTCCGGGCGAGAATCGGGACCGCGCGGACCCGTATCGGAGGGTGGCGCATCCGGCGAGGTCATGCCCGGAGAGCGGTTCGCCCGACACGGTGACGCACCGTTCGTCGCCGGCGACATCGCCGATCGCGGTCCGCTCGAGCGTGGCGCCGCCCCGACCGTGCTCGAGGCCCGGGCGCGTGAGGCCCGCGAGCTCGAGCGCCAGAAGGCCTGGCGCGACCAGGCAGCGCGCGCGCTGCAGACACTCAAGGCCGAGGAGGGGCAGGCGCCGGTCAACGCCGACGACCTCGAGCCCGAGGACGAGACGGCCGGCCTGCCACTGGGCATCGAGGAAGGCGAGCGCGGCGAGACCGTCCTCGTTCCCGGCGGCTCGCCGCTGCCGACCCTCCGCGTCCTGCCCCAGGGGATCAGCCGCAAGCGCCTCGAACAGGCGGTCCGCGACCTGGGCTTGCCGGTCGTCATCGCCCGCGAGGTCGATGAAGCCGACGTGGTCATGACCCTCAAGAACGAGTACAAGCAGAAGACCCCGATCCTGCGCGAGGCGGAGGAGCGGGCGATGCCGATCTACGTCCTCAAGAGCAATACCATCCCGCAGATGCAGTCGAGCCTGACTTCGATCTTCTCGCTTGAGATCGACCCCCGCGAGGCCGCCATGCGCGAGACGGAGGACGCCATCGACGTCGTGCTCAATTCGTCGGAGGCGGTCGAGCTGTCACCGCAGAACGCCTACATCCGCCGGCTCCAGCACCAGATGGCAGAGCGTGCCAACCTCGTCTCGCGGTCACGCGGCCGCGAACCGTATCGACGCGTCCGGCTCTATCCCGAATCCGCCCGCTCGTCCTGGCGATAGGGTCCGTGCGCGGACCGAGTCGCCCGACCTCGCTCCGGGCCGCGCTTCGTCAGCTCGGCGGCGGACTGATCGCCTATGGCCTGGTCGGGCTGGCGGTGGCGCTGGTCGGGCTCATCGGGCTCGTCTCGGTCGCCGGCCGGATCGGCGGCCTGACCGAGCGGACGAACACGCAGGTCGTCTCGCTCGTGACCACGATCGAATCGAGCGCCACCGTCCTGACCGATGCCGGTGCGTCGGCACTGTCGTTCTCGGTCACGCTCGAGCGGACGCCGCCGACCGTGCATCAGGCCGCCGCCACGGTGGCGGACCTGCGCGCGAACCTGCGCGACATCGAGTCCCAGCTCGGCTCGGTCACGATCCTCGGGGCGCGACCGCTGGCCACGACCGCCAGCCGGTTCGGGCAGATGGCCACCAACCTCGAGGGGCTCGATACGCGGCTCGACCTGATCGCGACCGACCTCGGCCAGAACCGGGACCGGCTGCTGGCGAACGCACGGTCGTTGTCGTCGCTGGGCGAGCGCCTGTCAACGATCGCTGACGAGCTGCGTGCCGGGTTCGTCGAGGACAGCGTGGCCGACATCTCGAGTGTGTTGACGATCCTCCTCGCCCTGCTCGTCCTGTGGGCGCTCGTGCCGGCGGTCGGCGCGCTCGCCCTGGGCTGGTGGCTGCGCGGCCCGCGCTAGCGCAGATCCCGGCGCAGGGCCGATCGCGCGGCCAGGTGACCGCTCATGCCGTGGACCCCGCCGCCCGGCGGCGTCGACGACGAGCACAGATACAGCCCCGCTCCGGCGTGGTACGGGTCGAGGGCGATGGTCGGGCGGAAGAGGAGCTGGCGGACGTCCTGGATGCCGCCGTTGATGTCGCCGCCGATGTAGTTCGGGTCGTGCGCCTCGAGATCGGCGGGTGTGTGGATCGCACGACCAAGGATGCGGTCGCGGAAGCCGGGCGCGAAGCGCTCCACCTGGCGCTCGATGCGATCGGTCATGTCGACCTCCGACCCCGAGGGGACGTGGCAATAGGCCCACGCGGTCGTGGCATCGCCCGGCGCCCGGGACGGATCCCACGGGTGGTACTGCACGAACAGGGTGAACGGCCGCTCCGGGTGCCGGCCGGCGGCGACCTCGGCCTCCGCCGCGGCGATCTCCTCGAGCGTGCCACCGAGGTGGATGGTGGCGGCTCGCCGGAGCCCATCCGCCGTCCACGGGACGGGACCATCGAGGGCCCAGTCGACCTTGAACACGCCCGATCCGTAGCGGAACGCTTCGTACCGTCGGCGCGTCCGGTCCGGGAGTCGGTCGCCGGCGATGGCTGAGGCGGCGCGCGGGGTCGTGTCGAACAGGACGACCCGCGAGGGCGGCAGGGCCACCAGGGAATCGATCCGATCACCGACCACGATCTCGCCGCCGAGTGCCGTGAGCTCCGACGCGAGGGCGGTCGCCAGGGCGCCGGAACCACCCCGGATGAGCGGCCAACCGACGGCGTGGGCATACATCCCGAGGACCAGCCCGAACGACGCCGAGAGCGGTCGATCCAAGGCGACCATCGAATGCGCGGCGAGCCCGGCGAACAGGGCGCGTGCCGGCTCGCCCCCGAATCGGGCGCGCGCCAGTCCCTCCGCCGAGCGCAGCGCCGGCAGTCCGAACCGCGCGAGCGCCAGCGGGTGTCGCGGCAGGTGGATGACCGGGCGGAGCACCTCCGTGGACAGCTTGCGCGCGTCGCGCGCGAGTGGCCCGAAGAGTCGGCGCCAGGCACTGCCGTCATCGCTCCGTCGGTCGCTGTCGAGGCCGGCCGCGGTCACGGTGAATGAGCGCTCGAGCACCGCCGCTCGCCCGCCATCGAGGGCATGCGCGACGGGTGCGTCCGGGTGGACCAGCTCGGCGCCGTGCCGGGCGAGCTCGACCGTCCGGAAGAACGGCGAGGCGGCGGCCAACGGCACGATGGTCGAGCACACGTCGTGGCGGAAGCCGGGCAGGGTCAGCGCCTCGGTCCGCGTGCCACCACCGATCGTCGTGGCCGCCTCGTAGACGCGCACCGATCGACCGGCGCGGGCGAGGGTCAGGGCGGCGGCCAGGCCGTTCGGGCCCGAGCCGATGACGATCGCATCCAGCTCGCCCCGAGTCGTCGTCGATCGCCGCATGTTCGACAGGGTAGGGCCCGCGCCCCACCGCAGCTGGGTCGGCGGGTCGGGGTTCAGGGCGTCGCGCTCACCTCGAACGGATCACCGGGCACGAAGGTCACGTTCGGCCAGACGCCGGACACGCAGATCGGTCCGTAGGTGATCGCACGGACGGTCATCGTGCCCGTGACGGGAGCACCGGTGCCGCCCTCATCGCTGACGTTGGCCGCCTGGACCAGCCATTCCGGAGGCGTCGCGGTCTGGACGTCGAGGTCGGCCAGGAAGGCGAGGATCTCGTCCCAGCGATGCGGCGGCTCCAACCCGCCGATGAGCACGCCGGCTGGCTGGCCCGTCGCGTTCTCGAAGGTCAGGCGGGCGACGCCGGGCGTCAACGTCTCGAACGGCTTGATGGCGCAGGTCGTGCCGTCCCAGGTCGCGGTCAGCTCGCCGCTCAGGGTGAACGGATCGGGCCGTTGCGGGCCGCGGCGGAGACCCGCCAGCAGCGCCGACTCGACCGCCGGCCGATCGGCGGACGTGGCGAATCGGATGGGCCGGCCGGCGGTATCGCGAGCCAATCGGCCGGCAGGCGTGGCCGCCAGGTCCGCCTCCTGCCAGGACACCAGGTCCGGGTCATGGAAGGCGAGCGCGGCGAGCTCGTCCCAGAGCTGCTGCCCGTCGGCCACCCGGTTCGGGACGCGCACGATCGTTTCGTATACGAGGTCGGCGGCGGCCGCGCCGTGGTCCGCCGCCAGCTGGTCGACCACGGCCTGTTCGACCGGAACGTCGTCGGTGGCGTCGAGCGGGACCAGGCTGATCGGGGTGGTCGTATCGAACACGGTCACGACCGCCGACGGGTCCGCCGCAACGTTCCACTCGAGCCCGTCCTCGGCCGTCACGCCCTCGATGATCACGTTGCCGGGCGCGTCGATCACCCCGGCCATCGCGTGGATGCCGGCGATCCGGTCCGCGAACGTCTCGTCCGCGAGGACGGCGTCCTCGAGGTTCGTCCATGGCCCAAGCGCGACGACCGTTGGGGCGCTCGGACTTTCGTCGACGGCGCGCGCGAGCAGATCCGCAGCAGATTCGGGCAAGGCGGTCTGCGGGCGCGGCGGCATCGTCATGCCCCAGCCGCTGTCGGCGGCAGTCCGCCACTCCGGAGGAAACGGCTTGCCGTCGGGGCCGGGATCCTCGCGACCACAGGCGAATGGGATCCCGCTCGCTCCAAGCTGGTCGAGCAGGTAGCCGGCCAGTCGTCGGCCACTGGCACAGTCGGTGACGCCCGTGCCGGTCGGCGCGATCGTCACGGCGCGCACGTCGAGACCGGGATCGGCGACCAGCACGGCGAGCGCGGCGACGTCACTGACGTCCAGATCCGTGTCGACGATGATCGGGATCCGGGTGGTCGGTGGCTCGCCACTGGGCAACGGCGCGCCCGACGCGTCCTGGCGCGTACCGCAGGCGGCGGCGAGGAGCAGGACGACGACGGCGAGGGCGATGCCCCGCAGCCGGGAGCGGGAGCGCATGGCCGATATGGTAGGACCCGGCTGGCGCGATCCGTCACGCGCCAGCGATGTGCGCGATCGCCTCGAGCGTCCGGTCGACCTCCGCGGCCGTGTTGTAGTGGACGAGCCCGAGCCGAAGGACGCCACCGAACTCGGCCTTGCCGAGACGCTCGATCAGTCCGGTCGCGTAGAAGTCACCGTCCCAGGCGTAGATCCCCATCCGCCCGAGGGCCGCGGCGGCCGCCCGCGGATGCACGCCCTCGATGGAGATCGAGACCGTCGGGACGCGCTCGTCCGCCCGCTGGCGGTCGGCGATGCCGTGGATCGTCACGGACCGGAGCGACCCAAGACCGGCCAGCAGGCGGCCGACGAGCCCCCGCTCGTAGTCGACGATCGCCGTCATGCCGGCGACCAGCTCACGACGACGCTCGCTCGCCCCGGCCGCGACCGCGGTGCCGGCCACATCGCCGAACGACCGTCCGACGTCGCGCAGGTAGTCGACCGCCGCGAGCGTTCCGGCGATCGATTCGAAGGCGGCGGTGCCTGTCTCGAATCGATCGTGCGCGGGTCGCACCTTGAACGCCGGCAGGCGGTCCAGGACCTCGGTCTTGCCGTACAGGGCGCCGAGATGCGGCCCGAACCACTTGTAGGCGCTGCACACCAGGAAGTCGGTGTCGAGGGCCTGGACGTCGATCGGGCCGTGGGGGGCGTAGGCGACCGCGTCGACATAGGTCAGCGCGCCGACCTCGTGGGCCCGCGCGACGATGTCGGCGACCGGATTGATCGTCCCCACGGCGTTGCTGGCATAGCCCACCGCGACGAGCTTCGTCCTCGGGCCGAGCTTCGATTCGAGATCCTCGACATCGAGCGTCACGTCGTCAGGCTGGATATCGACCTTGTGCACGGTCAGCCCGCGATCGGCCGCCATCGCCTCCCACGTGCTGACGTTCGCCTCGTGGTCGAGCGTCGTGACGACGACCTCGTCGCCAGGCGCGAGGGTCGCGCCGATCGACCGCCCGATGTGCAGGGTCAGGGTCGACATGTTGTAGCCGAACTTGATCTCGTCGGGGCTCGACGCGCCGAGGAAGTCGGCGACCGCGGCGTGTGCCTCCGCCGTCATCGCGTCGCTCAGCTCGGAGGTCGTGAACGCCCCGTCCGCGTTGGCATTGGTCTCGTTGTAGTAGTGGACGACGGCGTCGATGACCCGTTGGGGGACCTGCGTTCCGCCGGGTCCATCGAGGAACGCGACCGGTTGGCCGTTCTGTTGTCGGCGCAGCGCGGGGAACTGGGCGCGGAGGGCATCGACGTCGAACGGGGGCGTGGACATGAGACCTCCGGGCGTTGGCGCGTGCGGCCCCCGGAGCCTACACGACCCAGTTGCCGCCCCGTCACCCCGAAGATCGGTCGGGTGTCGTCGGTCCGACTAGACGTCGAACGAGCGGTCCCCGTCGCGCGACCAGGCGTCGATGTGGCGGGCAGAGACCTTGATGAGCACGACGCCCGGATCGTCCGGACCGTTCTCGAACCAACGCTCGAGATCGTCCTTCCAGAGCGCTCGCTTGCGGTCGGGCTCGTCACGGACGATGGTCGCGTCGCCCTCGACGTTGATCCAGGTCGCCTTGGCCGTGTCGATGAACGCCAGCTCGACGCGGGGGTCCGCGTCGATCTCGATCACCTTGCGACTGCCGTCCTCGGCGAAGAACCAGCTGTCGCCGTCGTATTCGACCTCGCCGTTGTTGGACATCGGCCGCCCGTGGAGGGCGCCGTCTTCGGCTCGCGTGGTGAGCATGCAGATATCGAGCCGTCCGAGCAGGGCGGCGATGGCGGCCAGATCGCTGGCGGGGGCAGTCGTGGCGTCAGGCACAGTGGTGGTACTCCAGATGCGGTTGTCGTCGGCCGCACCGTAGCCAAACCTGCTTGACGCGGACCCCGTCGCCGAGCGGTGCGCAGTTGCAGATTCGCGGCGAACCGCGGCCCGCGGTATCGCGCGACGGCGTCAGCGAGGGGTGGGTCGATCCTTACGGCTCGACCGTGGTGGGCACCCCCGCGCCGCTGAGGACGCCGAACGTCTCCCGCGCCACGGCGCGCAGGTGGTCGTCGGGTGCCGTGATCCGAATCGATGCGGACCCGTTGGCGCGATACAGCGCTTCACCCGCGGCGCGCAGCGACTCGAGCGTGACGGGCTCCGACTCCCCGTCGACTTCCCCCGTGAGCGCCCCGTTCGCGTCGACGGTGACGATGAGGTGCGGGCCAGCCGTGGATGGCCGGGGCGTGCTATGCGCCTGGACCGTTGCCACTGCGGGTTCAACGGGCTGTCGTGCGATCGTTGCGGGCGATCCTGCGTCGGACACCACGGCCGCCGGTCGTTCCCTCCGACGACGAGCGATGCGGACTTCGATCCACCAGATCAGGAACACCAAGGACAGGGCACCGATGAACACGACACCCGTGGCGATGCCCTCGACGAGGAGCTGCTTGCGCAAGGCCTCGTCCCGAGATGCGGCGCCGAATGCGTTCAGGAGCCCGCCGATTCGCGGGATGAGGTAGCCACCGAAGATCCCGAGCCACGCGCCCGAGATGAGAGCTTCGCCGCGGCCGGGGTGGGGATCCACGCGTCTGACGACGTCCCGAACGATCGCCGGGACGCGGAACAGGTTCAGGAGGGGGATGAAGTTTTCGACGAAGGCGGTCAGCGCCGTGGCGGCGGGATAACCGAGCCCGAGGGCAGGCATCTCCGTGACCACCCGGCTGAGCCAGATCGCCCACGCCACCAGAGCAAGCAAGGCGAAGACGAGGCTCGTTAGCGACAGGTTCGTCAGCACCTTGATCTGCTGGTCTGTCGCTGGTTCGCCGTCAAGCAGACCCCGGATGAACGCGGACGACACGACGGTCGATACGACCTGGAGGGCGGCGACCGCCAGGATCAGGGCCGACGCCAGGACGGCACGCCCGCGTGATGAGCGAAACGGGGGAAGGGCGACGGCCCGGACCTGGCCGTGCCCGGTGACCTCCATCTGTGTGGGATCGACCGCGGCCAGATCGCGCGGGGTGCGGCAGTTGTAGCACTGTTTCGCCCCGGCATTGTTGACCGACCGGCAGTTCGCGCAGACCCAGATCTCCGCGGACTTCGCGCCCATCAGTGCTCGGTCGTGCCCGTGAAGGTCCAGCCGTCGATCTGGATGGCCGGGACGACGATGCCACCGAGGAAGCCCTTGAGGGTCTTGCGCTCGGACGCGACGGCCACCGTGGCTGCCATCGCATCGAGGTATGACTGGGTGAACCGCAGGTTGCGGACCGGCCCGACGATCTGTCCGCCCTCCACGAGGAACGTCCCGTCGCGCGTCATGCCGGTGATGATGGCGAGCTTGGGATGCACCGGGTTCGTGTAGTGG
>DASSII010000083.1:0-4294 GCA_035692005.1 Candidatus Limnocylindrales bacterium
GCGTCGAGGTCGACCTCGGCGCCGCGGTGGTCGCGGATCAGCTCCACCGCGCGGCGCAGGATCGTGAGGTTCGACAGGCCCAGGAAGTCGAACTTGAGCAGGCCCAGCGCCTCGATGCCGTGCATCTCGTACTGGGTCATCAGCCCGTCCGAGTTGGTCGCCTTCTGGAGTGGCATCAGCTCGGTCAGCGGCTCGCGGCTGATGACCACGCCCGCGGCGTGGGTCGACGCGTTGCGGGCCACGCCCTCGAGGTGCCGGGCGAAGTCGATGATCCGCTTGACCGCCGGATCCGCGTCGACCTGCTCGCGCAGTGCCGGCGCGATGGTGAGCGCCTCGTCGAGTCGGATGCCGAGCTGGTTGGGGACCGCCTTGGCGATCCGGTCGACCTCGCCGTAGCTGTGGCCGAGCACCCGCCCGACGTCGCGGATCGCCGCCCGCGCCAGCATCGTCCCGAAGGTGATGATCTGGGCCACGTGGTCCTGGCCGTACTTGCGCCCGACGTAGGCGATCACCTCGTCGCGCCGGCCGTCCTCGAAGTCGACGTCGATGTCCGGCATCGTCACCCGGTCGGGGTTGAGGAAGCGCTCGAATGGGAGCTGGTAGAGGATCGGGTCGACCGGCGTGATGCCGAGGGTGTAGGTCACGATGGACCCGGGCGCGCTGCCGCGGCAGGTGGTCTGGATGCCCTGCTCGCGGGCGAACCGGATGAAGTCGGCCACGATCAGGAAATAGCCCGCGTAGCCCATCCGGATGATGACGCCGAGCTCGTAGTCGAGCCGCGTCTGGAGCTCCGGCGTGACCGTCCCGTAGCGGCGCTGGAGGCCGGCTTCGCATTCGGCGCGCAGCCACGATTCGACCGTATGGCCGTCCGGCACGGGGAAATGCGGGATGCGCATCTCGCCGAGGGGCAGTGACAGGTCGGTCATCTCGGCGATCCGCCGGCTGTTGAGGATCGCCTCGCGCTGGTCCGGGAAGAGGGCCGCCATCTGGGCCGCCGATTTGACGTAGAACTCGTGCGTTTCGAACTTGAGGCGCCCGGGCGTGTCGAGGTTGTTGCCGGTGCCGACGCACAGCAGCACGTCGTGCGCCTCGGACTGTTCCTGACGGACGTAGTGGAGGTCGTTCGTGACCACCAGCGGCAGGCCGACTTCGGGCGCCAGTCGCAGCAGCTGGCCGTTCAGCCGCGTCTGCTCCGCGAGGCCGTGGTCCTGCAGCTCCAGGAAGAAGCCGTCCTTGCCGAAGATCTCGCCGTACTCCCCGGCGACGGTCCGGGCGAGCTCCCAGTCGTCGACCTCGAGCGCCCGCGCGACCTCCCCGCCGAGGCACGCCGACAGGCCGATGAGGCCCTCGCTGTAGCGCGCCAGGTGCTCCCGGTCGATGCGCGGCTTGTAGTAGTAGCCGTCGAGGTGGGCATCGGTCACCAGACGACACAGGTTCCGGTAGCCGACGCCGTCCTTGGCCAGCAGGATGAGGTGGAAGGGCTGGCTGTCAGCCTTGCCTTCCTTGTCGGTCATCGACCGACGGGCGACATACGTCTCGACGCCGATGATCGGCTTGATGCCCTTCTGGCGGGCCGCCTGGTAGAACCCGACCGCACCGTACAGCGCCCCGTGGTCGGTGATCGCCATCGAGTCCATGCCCTGCGCCGCCGCAGCATCGACCAGCTCGGTGATGCGGCCGAGCCCGTCGAGCAGGCTGAACTCCGAATGGACGTGGAGGTGGCTGAAGTCGTTGGGCGCCAGGGTCGTCACGGACTGCAATGGTAGCCGCGCGGGCCGCCTGGCCGTGGTCCCGGGTAGGCTGCACCGATGCGCCCAGCCCAACCCGAGGTCGCCCGAGCGTGACCGACGATCCGAGCGCCAGCGACCTGGAGGGCCTCGTCATCGACGCCCTGGAACGGTTGCCGCCCGAATTCCGGGATCGGCTGGGGTCCGTCGCGATCGTGATCGAGGAGGAGCCGACAGCCGACCAGCTGCGGTCGGTGCGCGCGCACGGCCTGTTCGGCTTGTACCAGGGCGTGCCGCGCACGACATGGGCGGCCGATGCGGCATCCGTCCCAAGCAAGATCACCATCTTCCGAGGGCCGCTGCTGCGCGCCCACCGGACGCCGACGAGCCTGGCCGACGGCGTGGCCGAGACCGTGTACCACGAGATCGCCCATCACTTCGGGATCAGCGATGCCCGACTCCACGAGCTGCGCGCCGAGGGCCGGCGCTAGGCGGGGCCCGCCACCCCGCCGCCGGCCGCGGCGTCGCCCACGACGCGCACGGCGTCGATGAGCAGCTCGATGAAGGCGTCGCGATCGATGTCCCGCCCGACGTCGACGTTGGCCGGGCGGCCGGTCAGTCCGTACAGATCGACGACCGTCCGGCCCCGGGTCAGCTCGCTGGTCGTCTCGATATCGACCCGATACGGCTGGGTCCGCACCAGCGCGGGCACGGCCAGCTGGGCGACGGCCACCGCGTCGTGGATGGGCGAGCCGTCCCAGCCGTAGCGCGTGGCGTGGAACCGGGCGAAGTAGCGGAGCAGGTCGGCGAACACGGCCGCGACCGGCGTCCCGAGCGCCTCGAGCGCCGCCACATCCGTCTCGCGGAAGAGCGCCTGGTGGGTGACATCGAGGGTCATCAGGGTGATCGGGCAGCCGCTCTCGAGCACGATCCGCGCGGCGTCCGGATCCTGCCAGATGTTGAACTCCGCCGAGGCCGTGGTGTTTCCCTCGGTGATCGCGCCGCCCATGATCCGGATGGAGTCGATCCGGTCGGTCAGGCCGGGATAGGTCCGCAGCAGCAGGGCGATGTTGGTCAGCGGCCCGACCGCCGCGATGGTCACCGGACGAGGCGCGGCGAGCAGGGTCGCGCGCAGGAACTCGAGCGCACCCTCGGGTCGCGGCGAGATCGACGCCTCCGGCAGGGCCGCGCCCTCGATACCGCTGGCACCATGGACGTCGTCGGCCACGTGCAGCGGACGGAGCAGCGGGCCGCGAGCGCCGGCGGCGACCGGCACCTCCGTGTGCCCGAGCAGGGTCAGCAGGCGCAGGGCATTGCGCGTCGTCTCGGCCAGTCCCGCATTGCCGGCCACCGTCGTGACGCCCAGCAGGTCGAGTTCGGGTCGGGCGAGGGCCACCACCAGGGCCAGCGCGTCGTCGTGGCCCGGGTCGCAATCGAGGATGAGCGGAATGGGAGCGGTCATGTCCGGAGTATGCCGAACGGACCAGCCATAAGGTACGATGCGGTATCGGTGCCGACCGGGGAGATGCGGTCGGCTCGTTACCCGGGTCGTCCGTGCACGCCCATCCCAGGGCAGGACGACGTGGTTTGGAGGAGGACACATGCAGAAGCGCTTCGGCCTGACCCTGTTCGCGGGTCTGGCCATCTTCGTCGGCGCGTGCACGGGCGGTGGTGCCACCACGGCCCCGTCGGCGCCGGCCTCGGTCGAGCCGTCGGCATCGGCCCCGGCCTCGACGGAGCCCTCGGAGTCCGCCGCGGCATCGCCGTCGACGGCGACCGTCACCTGCGACACCAAGATCAAGGTCGGGCTCGTGACCGACGTCGGTCGCGTCAACGACAAGGGCTTCAACCAGTCGGCCTACGAGGGCATGCTGGCAGCGGCCGAGGCGGCCCCGACCTGCTTCGACACGGAGTACGTCGAGACTACCAGCCAGTCCGACTACGCGGCCAACATCGCCAACTTCACCGATAGCGGCAGCAACGTCGTGATCGGCGTCGGCTTCCTGCTCGGCGATGCGCTCGGCGATGCGGCCAAGGCCAACAGCGACATCAAGTTCATCTCGGTCGACGGTGCCCCGAACCCGGGTCACGACGAGTCGTGGATGACCAACGGCGAGTCGCTGTTCTTCGCCGAGGACCAGGCCGGCTACATGGCCGGCGTCCTTGCGGCGTCGATGACCAAGTCGAATCACATCGGCGTCGTGGGCGGCCTCGTGGTCGTCCCGCCGGTCGAGCGGTTCGTCGAGGGCTACATCGACGGCGCGAAGTCGGTCAAGTCGGACATCACGGTCGATTTCGTCTACACGACGTCATTCACCGATCCGCCCCAGGGCAGCAATGCTGCAAAGCAGATGATCGACAAGGGTGCTGACGTCATCTTCGGCGCCGGCGGTCTGACCGGCAACGGCGCCCTCGAGGCGGCCTGCCAGGCGACCGGCGTCTACGCCATCGGCGTCGACACCGACCAGTACGAGACCCTGCCGAGCGTCCAGAAGTGCATCCTGTCGTCCGCGACGAAGAACATCGTCGGTGCCGTCCGGGACTCGCTCCTGCGCATCGCCCAGGAT
>DASSII010000084.1:0-2599 GCA_035692005.1 Candidatus Limnocylindrales bacterium
TGCCCGAAGGGGCAGGTGCGAACCGCCAGAACCGCACCGGGGAGCGATCCTCGGGACGGTCTCGGGAACCAGGTTCGAGGGCCGCAAGGCCAGCGAGTGAGGTTCTCGGGCGGCACCCGGAGACTCCGGACTTGTTCGGAGCCGAAGGAATGCCGACCGGCCGGTCCTCCCACCAGTTCCTTCGGGCGCTTTCGTGTGCGCCGCGCGAACCGGACGACCGCCACGTGCGACCTCCGCCTCGGGTAGGCTCCGAGCGTGACCCCCGAGAACCAAGCGATCCCTGCCCGACCGCGCCCCGCGCAGGACTGGCGGATCCTTGTCGCCGTCTTCTGGGTGACCTCGATGATCGAGGGCCTCGGCGTCAGCCAGATCTTCGCGCTGGTCCCGTCGTACCTGCGCGGCATGGGTGTACCCGAGGCGGACCGGCTCGCCTTCGTCGGCTTGTTCTCGTCGCTGATCTTCGTCGTGGGGATGCCCCTCGTCCCGCTGTGGGGCGTATGGGCCGACAAGTACAGCCGCAAGGCGGTCATCGTCCGCAGCGCACTCGTCGAGGCCGTCGTGTTCGCAGCCGTGGCGCTCTCGCGCGAGCCGTGGCAGCTGGCGATCTCCATGCTGCTCATCGGGTTCCAGCTCGGGAACACCGGCGTGATGCTCGCCGGGATCCGCGACGTAACGCCGATGCGCCGCCTGGGCACGACGATCGCGGTCTTCGGCGCGTCGGGCCCCATCGGATTCGCGGTCGGTCCGGCCCTGGCCGGCATCCTCATCGATCGGCTGTCGTGGTCGTTGTCGGGCGTCTTCTGGCTATCGGCCGCCCTGTCCGTTGCGACAGCGCTGCTGGTCGCGCTCGGGTCGCGCGAGGTTCGGCCCGAGGTCGTGCCGACCGGCCGCGTCCTCGACCTTGCCTTCGGGGCCGTTCGCGGCGTCCTCGCGGATCCTGTCGTCCGGCGCATCTTCATGATCTTCGGCGTGTCGTTCCTGGCGACCCAGATGACGCGGCCGTACATCCCGGTCCTGGTGGAAGGGCTGGCCGGCACCGGCCCCGGGCTGGCCTCGGCGATCGCGCTCGTGATGGGCACGGCGGCGCTTGTCGGCGGCGTGATCTCGCCGCTTGGCGGCGTGCTCGGAGACCGGATCGGTTTCCGTTCCGTGCTCGTCGGCGCCCTGGCCGGCGGCGGCGTGGCGTTGCTCGCGATGCCCTTCGTCCCGAGCGTCGCGGCCCTCGCCGCGGTGGCCGTGGTGTCCGGTGCCGCGACGGCGACCGTCAGCGCGATGGTCTTCGGCCTGCTGGCTATCGAGATCCCGCCGCAGCGCCGTTCAACGACGCTCAATCTCGTGTACCTGCCGCTCTATGCGGCGGGGATCCTTGGCCCGGCCGCCGGCGCCGGCGTCGTGACCGCCATCGGCCTGTCCGGCCCCTTCCTCGTCGCGGCGGTCATCTTCGTCGTCGGCGCGATCGTGATCGCGACGCGCCCGAGCCCGGGCCGGGTGCCGGCGGTCGATCAGGGCTGACGGAACTCCCCGTAGCCGCCGCGCGCGATCGCGACGATCGCGCCACTGCGCAGCAGCAGGTCGATGCGCATCGCGCCACCCGCCGCCGTGCACGGGCTGCCCTCGCAGCTGACGATGACCCGATCGACGTCGGCGACGTCGATCTCGCCCACCCAGCCTTCGACCGACCCCGCGTGTAGGCACCGATCCTGGGGGAGGCCACGGCATTCGATCGCCGGCCCCGAGCCGTCGGTCGGCTGGACGACGGGACCGATCGGGCCGGCGGCAACGGCGTCATCGCTGGCGCGCGGGGCGAAGCCGATGCATCCCCAGGCGGTCGTCGCGATGGCGATGAGACCGGCCGCCCCGAGGAGAGAGGCGCGCCGACGGTCGTGCCCCACACGACGCGTCGGCGCTGGTGGCTTGCGGTCTCGCGATCCCATCACGCTTCGCATGCTGGGCGGTCGATAGGCCCGTACCAAGTCGCGCGTTCCCGTAGGTCGGTTCCGGGATTCCCCGGACGTCGCCCGCCGATGGGCCTCTGCTACTGTCGAGCCATGGACCAGAAGACCATCGATCGGGCCGCTGCGGGCATCGCCGCGGTCGCGCTGTTTGTCGGCCTCTCGACGATCGTGTGGGGTCGTTTCGACAGCGGGATCCGGCTCGCGACGAGTGGCCCGTACGTCGTGGTCAGCGAAGTCCAGCCACGGAGCATCGCCTCCCAATACGGGTTGCGGCCCGGCATGATCGTGACCGAGCTGCAAGGCGTGACGCTGGTCAAGCTGCCCCAATACATCTGGCCGGACGTCACCACGGAACCGACGCCTGACCCGAACACCGGGGAGGTGGCGCAACCGACGCCGGTCGGCATCCTGCCGCCGACGCCGACCGTCGTGCCGATCGACCCCGTCGCGCTCGCCAACCTCCTATCGACCAACCCGACCCAGCTCACGGCGATCGACCCTGCCCTCCTGGAGAACACACCGCCGGAGAACTTCTCAGGCGTCCAGCTCTATGACGACGGCATGGACGGGATCCGCATGACCCTGCCGTCCTACGTGCTCGGGGTGGCGCTCCTCGTGCTCGTCGGCTGGTGGCTGGCAAGCGG
>DASSII010000085.1:0-2684 GCA_035692005.1 Candidatus Limnocylindrales bacterium
GCGGTCACGACCGCGACCCCCTCCCCCAGCCGGCGGACCTTCGCGACGGCGACGTCCCATGGCAAGTCGGCTAGCGATCCGCTCGTGGCGAGCCCGACGCGGGCCATGCCCCGACCCTTCGTCGAGGCCGCGTAGCGCGCCGCCCACAGCAGCACCTCGGGTCCATCGTCGCCATCGGTCCGATTCGACAGCGCGCCGGCGATGACGCCTCGATCGCCCGGGGTCGCGACCGCCAGTCGCCAGTTGTCGGGGCCGTCGATCAGGTCGAGGGCGAGGCTTGCGTAGGCGCCGGCCAGGATCGTCTCGATGCCGGCCGTGTCGGCGTTGCCCCCGGTGATCGCCAGGGACAGGTGGACGTCGTCGGACAGGCCGGCCGTCAGCGCGAGCTGGGCGTCGGCGAAGCGGGCTCGAGCGTCCGGGTCGGTCCCGATGGCGGTCGCCGCGGGCTCATGGACCTCGATCCAGCGGCAGCCGGCGTCGACGAGGGCGAGGAGCTGCGCGCGGACCGCCGCGACCGGCCCGCCGCCCGACGCCGGGCCGACGACGACCGCCTTGACCAGCCCGCCGGTTCGCGCGGCGGTGGCACGCCAGGCGGCGACCGGGTCGTCCGCGACGACCGGCCACCCGCCATCGGTCAGCGGCTCCAGGCCGTGCTCCGACTGCAGTGCCAGACAGGTATCGAGCACGGCGTCCGGCCGCGCGTCGTCCGGCAATGGCGGACGGGGCAACGGCCCCAGCAGCGTGGCGAACACGACGCTACGCCACGCGGGCGGCGGTCCCTACGACCAGCCCCACGACCACGGCGAGCGCGACGACCGCCAGGGCGACGATCGGCACGAAGGCCGGGATCCTGGCCATGTGGGCGGTGCGGGCCTCGGACACGCGCTGCCACATCGACGCCAACGTCTGGACTCGGGTCGGAGGCAGCAGCGCGCCGAGCCACAGGCCGACGGCCAGCCCACCGAGGTGGGCGGCGTTGTCGATGCCCCGGACGGCGAATCCGAAGGCGATGTTGATGATGATCAGCATGCCCAGCTGTCGGACGAGCAGCCGGCTCTGACGGTCGACGGGGTGGTGCAGGCGGTTCGCCGCGAGCAGGATGCCGAACAGGCCGAAGATCGCGCCCGATGCTCCGACCGACGGGACGTCGCCGCCGAACACGAAGCTCGCCACCGATCCGCCGGCGGCGCAGGCGAGATAGAACAGGACGAACCGCAGGGAGCCGTACCAGCGCTCGACGATCGGTCCCGCCAGGTACAGCGCGTACATGTTGAAGCCGAGATGGAGCAGGCTGCCGTGGAGCAGGGTGACCGTCCACAGGCGCCAGTACTCCCCGGCTGCGACGGCGGGCTTGTCGAGCTGGAACGCGTCGAACAGGAATCCGCCTTCCTGCGAGAAGAGTGCCGACAGCGACACGATCGCGGTCAGGGCGATGAGGATCATCGTGATCGAGATGAGCGGTCCGTCGCCCCGACCCCGCGCGAAGTAGCGGCGTGCCGCGCCGGCGTCGCCCAGCTCCTTGGTCAGCCAGCCGAGGCGGTTCGCGATCTCGGGCTTGTCCTCGATCGGCGCGCGGCGGTCGGCCTGGCGGTAAGCGTCGACCGCGCCGGTCAGGTCGCCGTCGCGGACCCGGGCGGCAGCCACGTTGCGCCACGCCGGATAGCTCGACGGCGTCTCGCCGACCTGGATGGCGGCCTGCCACGAGGCGAGCGCCGCCGCGTCGTCGCCGAGCCGGTAGCGGGCCTCGCCGAGACCGAGCAGGGCGGCGGCCGTGACCGCGGCATCATCGAACCCGACGACGCGCCCGAAATGCGCGGCGGCTTCCGCGTGATCGCCGCTCGCCAGCGCGGCGTCGCCGGCACCCAGCAACGCGCGTGCCTCCTCGGCGCTGAGCCGACCGCGGTGCGACGGGTCGGGTGTGCCGGGCGGGCGAGGGTCGTCCATCGCCGGGACGATACTAGACTTGCCGGCATGTGCGGACGGTTCACCCAGCAGCGACCGGCGTCGGAGTTCGCCGAGATCTTCGCAGCCGAGCCCCTCGCCGACGAGCTCGGCGCGCGCTACAACGTCGCGCCGACCGACGATGCCTACGTCATCGTCGAGCGCGCCGATCGACGCGCGGTGACCGCCTACCGCTGGGGCCTCGTGCCGCACTGGTCGACCGACCTCAAGACGGGCTCGCGGATGTTCAACGCCCGGGCCGAGACCCTCACCACCAGTCCGGCGTTCCGTGCCGCCTTCCAGCGGCGGCGCTGTGTCGTCCCGGTCGACTCGTTCTACGAGTGGAAGCGCGCCGGCGCGGTCCGCCAGCCGTACCGGGTCGTGCGGGCCGATGGCCGGCCGCTGGCGTTGGCCGGCCTGTGGGCGGGCTGGCACGACCCGGCGAGCGACACGGTCCGCCGCACGTTCACCATCGTGACCACCACGCCGAACGCGGCGATCGCCGACCTCCACGACCGCATGCCGGTCGTCATCCGCGACGACGACTGGGACGCCTGGCTCGGGACGGATCCGGCCACGTCCGACCCGGGTCGTCTCCTGGCGATGCTCCAGCCGACCGACGAGGTCGAGGTGCGGATCCACCCGGTCGAACGGTTCGTGAACGACGTCCGTCGCGACGGACCGGAGCTGATCGAGCCGATCACGCTGCCGGAGCCCGAGGTCGAGGGCGCGGCCCCGGTCGC
>DASSII010000086.1:0-8790 GCA_035692005.1 Candidatus Limnocylindrales bacterium
CCCCGCTACAGCCCCGCGACCACCCGCCCGAGGGCACGCCGGTAGGCGGGTCCCGCAAGCGCCCGCCACGGGGATCCGATCGTCCGACGCAGTCGGCCGACCTCCCGTTCGCGGTCGACCAGGTACCGGCCGATCGCCGCGCTTTCCACCTCGCTCAGCGATCCGGCCTGCTCGACGAGGAAGGTCCGGGTCATGGACGCCGTCACGTCCGCGTCGTTCATCAGGCCCAGGTGGTCCTGCAGCGCGGTGACGCGCGCGATCAGCGGGTCCGCCTCCGGGCCGAGTGCCTCGCGCACGAACTCGAGCGAGTAGCGCAGCCACTTGCCGGCGATCCGCAGTTCGTGCAGGGTCTCGACGTCCGCCCAGCGCAGGACCGGCTCGTACCCGCGCACGTGTTCGTAGGCGGACCAGATGCGCGACGGGGCGGTGTCGCGGACGTGGTGCGGCTCGACCGGTCCGACCGGTGCCACCGCTGCGCCCTCGGTCCGGACGAAGTCGACGTAGTCATCGATGAACCGACGATAGGCGCTTGAATCGAGCTCGCGGATCAGCAGCACGCGCGCTTCGTCGCGGTGGACCCGCCACGCCGCCAGCAACGGCTCGAGCGCGCGCTGCTCGACGGTCGGCAGATCGGCCCGATAGGCATCGGCGGCCTCGAGCTGGACGTCGAGGTCCCGGACGGCACCGAGACGCCGGGCGATCTCGCGCAGCCCATCGCGATATCGGCGCGTCCTGCGCCCGCGGAACGCCGAGCCGAACACCCGCCACGCCGCACGCTGCCGTCGGGTGGCCACGCGCATCTTGTGCACATCCTCGGCGTCGATGCCGCTTCGGGTGCCCGATTCGCGGTCGAGCATGCGGGCCAGGTGGAAGCGCAGCACCTTGCGGCCGGCCTCGGCGATGTGGTCGGCGGCCGTCACGCCCGGCGTCGTGCCGACGACCAGCCGCGGTCCGCTCGACGCCACCCCCGGCTCGATCCCCTCGGTCGGTGCCGATGGCGCGGGCGTGTTGGCGGCCCTGGTCCGAGCCGGCTCGTCGGAGCCGGCGCCGGCACGTGGCTCGTCGGGGCGAGCGGTGTCCTCGGCGTCGACGATCGCGTCACCGTCGAGCGCAGCGAGCGCCGCCTCGAGCTTGCTCGAGCGTGCCCGTTCGAGCGTCGGCTCGGCCTCCAGCGCCGCCCCGAGGGCGGCCAGCTCCTGTTCATCGCCCTTGGTCAATTCCGCCTCGAGCTCCACGAACCGGTCGACCACGCGCCCTCGCGCGACCACGTCGACCTCGTCGAGGCTGAGGTCGACGCGCGCCGCCGTCGAGCGGAGCTTTCGGACGCGCCGGAGCTGGCGGATCGTGACCCGTTCGACGAGCGGGGCGTCACCGCCGTGCTCGAGCACGAGCGCGCGGGCGTCCGACGCCGGCCAGTCGGCGGCCGGCGCGACACGGTCCGCGGGCCCTTCGAGCTCCTCGCGCCGCATCGCCCCGCCGGGCCCATCGCCGTGGGCCAGCGACTTCACCGACACGATCGTCTCACCGCCGGACTGGCGCAGGCGGACCGCGAACCCGGCCCGTGTCAGGGCGCCGTCGGCCGTGTCCACGTAGCGGTCCTCGAGCTGCGTCGAGCGCGCCCCGCTGGCCGTCGCCGTGAACGGCCCGATCCGTTCCGCGCCGAGCAAGCGTTCCGCGGCAGCGAGGTCGCCGACGCGATACTTGAGTTCGACCTCGGTCATGCGCGCGGGTCCAGGGAGCCCGCTCCGGCGCCCGGTCGGTGCGGGGCGATGGCGGCCCCCTCCGACTCGATGGCGCGCTCCTTGAGGGCCTCGAACGTATCGATCGTGCCCGCGTGCCCGTTGAGCGCCTCGGTCCGGATCCAGCTCGCGTCGGGCTGGAGCTGCCATGACCGGCGGTCGTCGGCGAGCATCACCTCGATGATCGAGGCGATGCGTGCCTTGGCCTCGCTGTCCTCGACCGGGACGACCGCCTCGATCCGACGATCGAGGTTGCGATCCATCAGATCGGCCGACCCGATGTACCACTCCGGATCCCCGTCGTTCTCGAAGCCCCAGATGCGCGAGTGCTCGAGGAACTCGCCGATGACCGAGCGAACCCGGATCCGCTCGGACACGCCGGGCAGACCGGGCTGCAGCGAGCAGGCTGCACGGGCGATGATGTCGATGTCCACCCCCGCGTTGGAGGCCCGATACAGCGCCTCGATGACGGGGATATCGACGATGGCATTGAGCTTGAGCACGATGCGCGCCGGTCGGCCGGCCTCCGCGTTGGCCACCTCCCGCGCGACGAGGTCGAGGAACCCGGCCCGCAGGTTGTGGGGCGCGACCAGCAGGCGTCGGAAGGTCCGCTGGCGCGACAGGCCGGTCAGGACGTTGAACAGGTCGGTCACATCGGCGCCGATCTCCGGCCGGGCCGTGAGCAGACCGAGGTCGACGTACAGGCGCGCCGTCCTGGGGTTGTAGTTGCCCGTTCCGATGTGCACGTAGCGACGAAGGCCGGACCCCTCTCGCCGCACGACGAGGGCGGTCTTGGCATGCGTCTTGAGGCCGACCAGGCCGTACACCACATGGGCCCCGGCACGCTCCAGCTTGCGCGCCCAGATGATGTTCGCCTCCTCGTCGAAGCGCGCCTTGATCTCGACCAGGACGACGACCTGCTTGCCCCGCTCCGCGGCCCGGATGAGCGCCTGGACGATCGGCGAATCGCCCGATGTCCGATACAGGGTCATCTTGATGGTCAGCACGTCGGTGTCGTCGGCGGCCTGGGCGATGAACCGCTCGACCGATGCGGCGAACGACTCGTACGGGTGGTGCACGAGGATGTCGCCGGCGCGGACGGCGGCGAACACATCGGCCGGCTCATCCTCATCGGGCGGGACGAGCCGTGGCGGCGTGACCGGCGCCCAGGGGATGGCACGCAGCTCCGGCCGGTCGAGGTCGGCGATGCGATACAGGGCGGTCAGATCGAGCATGCCGGCGATCTCGTAGACGTCATCGGGTTCGAGGCCCAGGCCGCGGGTCAGCAGGGTGCGCGTCGCGGCCGGCATCGTGCGCTCGACCTCGAGCCGGACGGCCTCGCCGAACCGCCGCCGGCGCAACTCCTCCTCGATGGCCATCAGCAGGTCGTCGGCCTCGTCCTCCTCGACCGTGAAGTCGGCGTTGCGCGTCACTCGGAACAGGTGCGCCTCGACGACCTCCATGCCGGTGAACAGCTCGGCGAGGTTCGCCGCGATGACCTGGTCGATCGGCACGAAGCGCTGGGGCTCGACCTCGAGCAGGCGCGGCAGGATCTGCGGCACCTTCACCCGGGCGAACACCCGCTCACCGGTGTCCGGGTCGCGCAGGCCGACCGCGATCGACAGGGTCAAGGTCGAGATGTACGGGAAGGGGTGTCCCGGATCGACCGCCAGCGGGGTGAGCACCGGGAAGATCTCGTCGTGGAACCGCTGGCGCAAGGCGTCGTGGTGCTCGGGGATGGTGGCGTAGTCGAGGATGGCGATGCCTTCGGCGGCGAGCGCCGCGCGGAGCTCGACGAAGATCCCGGAGTGCTCGGCGACGAGCTCCAGGACCCGCTCCCGGGAGGCCGCCAGCTGCTCCGCCGGCGTGCGCCCGTCGGGGGCGCGGCCGATCTTGCCGGCCTCGACCTGCTGTCGCAGGCCGGCGATGCGGACCTGGAAGAACTCGTCGAGGTTGCCCGCGAAGATGGCCGCGAAGCGGACGCGTTCGAGGAGGGGATTGCGGGTGTCGCGCGCCTCGTGCAGGACGCGCCAGTTGAACTCCAGCCAGGACAGCTCGCGATTGAGGTACGGGAACTCCGACGGCTCCCGCTTGACGGGCCGCCGCGGGCGAGCCGGGGCCACGGGCGTGACGCGTGATCCGGGCTCGACGGCGGCCATCGCTGCGGGCTGGCTCCAGTGCGGTGTCAGACGGTCCGGGGACCCATCGGACGGCGTGTCGAGCATGCGTCGCACGACCGTCGAGACGTGTCGGGACTGGCCGGCGAGGATAGCACGGCGTCCGGCGCGGCCCGATGGGACGAACGGACTATGCCGGGGTCGGTCCGTCAGTCCTCGGCGACATAGCGGCGTTCGCCGGTGGTCGGGTCGAGCCAGACGCGCATCTGCCGACGCGTCGTCGGATCGAGGAACCGTTCATCGGTCGCGCGGAAACGCGCCTCGAGCGCGGATCGGCTCGGCTCGCCGCCGCCGGGTCCGGGCGGACCGGCCGTCGCCTCGGCGTGCTCGGACCGATAGCGGGCGCGCTCGATGACCGCCCCGACGATGAGCACCAGCCCGACCACGACGCCCCACGCGCCGGCGAGGGCGCTCTGTCCGCCGACCGCGACGCCCGCCAGACCCCCGACGACGAGCGCCGCGCCGAGGACGATGACCACGAGCCGGGTCGCGACCAGGCCGCTCATGTCAGTCGATCGCCGTGGTCGGTGTGGCGCCTGGATCCGCCTCGACGAGCACGGCGGTGCCATAGGCCACGATCTCGGACATCGTGCCCGACAGCTCGGACGAGTCGAAGCGCATCGACACGACCGCGTTGGCGCCCAGCACGGTAGCGTTCTGGACCAGCCGGTCGAGCGCTTGGCGGCGGGTGTCCTCGAGGAGGCTGGTGTACTCGTGGATCTCACCTCCGCCGATCGATCGGAGGCCGGCCATGATGTTCCCGCCCAGGCCGCGGCTGCGGACGACCAGTCCGAAGACCATGCCCTTCGATTCGACGATGCGGTGGCCGGCGAGGTACGGGGTCGTGACGATGGTCATCGGTGCTCCTCGTGGCTGCCGGCAGCGGCCGGCCTCGGCGCAGCGACCGTGGCGGCTGCATCGCGCTCAGCGCGACACGTCTCGCACGGACAGCGGTCGCGCAGCAGGACGAACGGGTAGAAACCGGTGCTGTGCCCATCGGCCCAGTGCGGCGAGATCGCGTAGTTGCCGACCAGGTGGAGGTCCGTCAACCGGATCTGCTCGGCGGTCAGCGTCGGTGCGCTGTCGAGCCAGCCGGGCATGCCGGCCTCGCCGCGACAGTAGGCACACGGGCACAGCCAGCGGAGCGGCTCGAAGCCGTACGTGGTCGCATGTCCGTCGGCCCATTCGATGGCCAGCGTCCCGCCCTCGCGGTCGGCGTGGATCTTCACGGGCGTGGTGGCGGTGGTCACATCGAGATTGTCGCACGCGAGCCTGTTCGGCCCCCCGGACCTTCGACCCGCGGCGGAGCGGCGTGCGCGGGACTATCCTGCGGCGCGATGACCCTCGAGATCGACCGCATCACGAAGCGCTTCGGCCAGACCGTCGCGCTCGATGCGCTCAGCTTCAGTGCCCCCCGTGGCCGGATCTTCGGATTCCTCGGCGCCAACGGTGCCGGCAAGACGACGACGATGCGGATCTGCCTCGGGATCCTGGACGCCGACGGCGGCGAGGCCCGCTGGGACGGCACTCGCACGACGGACCTCCCGCGGCGCGCGTGGGGCTACCTGCCCGAGGAACGCGGGCTGTACCCGCGGATGACCGTCATCGACCAGCTCGTGTATTTCGCGTCGCTATACGGCGAGCCGGCCGACCGCGCTCGGACCGCGGCACATCGCTGGCTGGAGCGCTTCCGCATCCCCGACTATGCACATCGTCGCGCCGAGGAACTGAGCAAGGGCAACCAGCAGAAGGTCCAGTTCATCGCCGCGGTGTTGCACGACCCGGAGGTGCTGCTGATGGACGAGCCGTTCACCGGGCTCGATCCGGTGAACCTCGGCCTGCTGCGCGACGCCTTCCTCGAGCTGCGCGATGCGGGCCGCACGATCGTGTTCTCGACCCACCAGATGGAGGCCGCCGAAGCACTGTGCGAATCGCTCGCCATCGTCGACCACGGCCGGCTGGTGGCGGGCGGCACGCTCGCAGAGCTGAAGCGGACCAGCCGGGCGCGCACGATCCGGCTCGGCGTGGAGGGTGAGATCCTGCCGACCTGGCTGGGTACGCTCGACGGCGTCGCCGCAGTCCGACCGGCGGCGGGGGTCACCGAGCTCGAGCTGCGAGCCGGGATCGAGCCACGTGATGTCCTCGCAGCGGCGCTCGCTCGCGGCGCGCTGGTCACCCGCTTCGAGGTCGCCGAGCCGTCGCTGGAGGCGATCTTCATCGAGCGGGTCGGGCGGCCCCCGGACGCGGACGATGTCGTCGCCGAGGACGGGCTCGAGCGGGCCGGTCTGGCGGCCGAGGGGGCCGCCTGATGGCTCGCCATGACCCGCTCCTGCCGAATGCCGCCATCGTCGCTCGGCGCGAGTACCGAGATCGTGTCCGCAGCCGGCTGTTCCTGATCTCCACGGCCATCCTCATGGCGCTCGCCCTCGGCGTTGCGCTGAGCCCGATCGGCCTGCGCTACCTCGACCGCTCCGATGTCGACCGCATCCTCGTCGTCGCCGACGAGCCGCGGCTGGCCACCGGGACGGTCGCGACCGCCAACGGGATCATGAACATCCCGCCGCCGGGGGTCGACCTGGCCACCTGGACCGCGCCATTCGCGATCGAGCCGGCGCTCGATCGGGCCACCGCCATGCGCGAGCTGGCGGCCGGGGAAGCCGACGCGCTGATCGACGTCACCCGGAACGCCGACGGCCGTCTGGTCGTCACCTATCGGACCCTCGGCCCGCCTGACGGGGTCCGCGCCCAGCTGGCCGGCTTCGCCGCCTTGTCGGTCGCCATCCTCGACTGGACGAGCTCGCTGCCGCCCGAGTCCCAGTTGGGCGAGTTCCGCACGCCGGAGTTCAGCACCGAGGCGATCAGCGGTCCGGTCGAGGGCGGTCAGGCGGTCGACGCCGTGCTCGTGGCCAGCCGCGCGTTCCTGGGCACCGTGTTCATCATCCTCATGTTCATCTCCATCCTGATCTACGGCATGTGGGTCGCGACGGGGGTGGCGACCGAAAAGAGCAGCCGGGTGATGGAACTCATGATCAGCGCGGCGTCACCGCGTCAGCTGTTGCTGGGCAAGGTCGTCGGGATCGGCGCGGCGGGTCTCACCCAGTACCTCGCGATCTCGGTACCCGCGGTGGCCGTGCTGGCGTTCCAGGAACCCATCGCCCGGGCGGTGCTCGGCGACGCCGGCGCCGGCCTGCCGATCGGTGGACTGACCATCGGGCTGTTGGCCGCGTACGGGCTGTTCTTCCTGCTCGGATTCGTGCTGTTCGCGCTCATCTATGCCGCCACCGGATCGTTCGTCAGCCGACCGGACGACCTGCAGACCCTGTCCCTGCCGCTCAGCCTGGTGGCGATGGCCGGCTACCTGTCGGCGATCGTCATCCTGCTTGGCGCGAACGGGACGCTCGCCGCGATCGCCTCGTTCTTGCCGCCACTCAGTCCGTTCGCGATGCTGGCCCGCCTGATGGTCGGCACCGTCCAGCCCTGGGAGCTCGTGCTGTCGGTCGCCATCCTCGTGGCGACCATCGCGGTCGTCGCGCTGGCGACGGTGCGCATCTACGCGACCGGGGTGCTCCTCTACGGGCAGCGGCCGGGTCTCCGCCGGTTCCTCGCCGCGGCCCGTCGCGCGGGCTAGCGGGCCATGCGTCCACCGTCCAGCGGCAGGCCCGGTCCGGACGTCGTCCACCTCCAGCGGCGGCCCCGTCCCGACTTCGATCCACGTCCAGCGGCAGGCCCGTGCCGACTCAGTCCACGTCCAGCGGTAGCCGGCTGAGCAGCTGCAGGACGGGCGCGGTCGCGGAGGCGGCGGCCGGTTCGTCGGGGGCGTCGGCGAGATCGGCCGCCGGGATCGCGCCGGCCTGCGCAGGGATGGACCGCCACAGGCGACTGCGCACGCCCGGCAGGTATGGACCCTGGCGCTGGCGCGCCATCATGCCGGCCAGACCCTGGGCGACGATCGCGGCGAACAGGGCCTGGCCCTCACCCGCGATGGCGGGGACAGCCACGACCTCGTCGCCCGGCCGCAGGATGCGCCGCAACGCCTCGCGCCGCTTGACGAGCGGCTGGTTCAGCAGCGACAGCCCGTCGAGGTGCAGCAGGTCGAAGGCGAGGAACGCGGCCGGTCGGCCCGCCTCGCCACGGAGTCGGGTCGCCAGCGCGTCCGGGTCGGCCCGGCCATCGGCATCGACCACCACGAGCTCGCCGTCGAGCAGGGCGGATCGAGCCGCCACGCGGACGGCCGTCCCAGCCAGCTCGGGCAGCGCCGCGGTCCGGTCGACCCCGTCTGCGTCGACGACACGCACGTCGCCCGCCCCGGGCCGGTCGGCCGGCCCGATCGCCACGAATGCGCGCGTGCCGCCCCACCACGGCTCGAAGAGATGCTGCTCCGAGTCGAACGGCTCGGCCAGCGGCCGCGCCAGCATCGGGCGGAGATCGGGCAGATCCGGCAGCCGGTCGGCGGTGGCCCCGAGTGGAAGCGTCAGTTGGTCGGCCATGGCAGGCGTCGATGGTAGTCCTCGGGCGCGCCCCGATGGCTCCGAGGCGCCGGACGTGCGGGTTCGTGCCGTGCCCGTGCCTCGTGACCGTGCCGTGCCTCGTGACCGTGCCGTGCCTCGTGCCGCGCTGTTGCCCGCCAGGCATCGATCCCGGGCGGAAGCCGACGGACGGCGCCCGGTGTTGCCCGACAGGCATCGATCCCGGGCCCGAAGGCGACGGACGGCGCCCGCTGTTGCTCGCCAGGCATCGATCCCGGGCCGAAGGCGACGGACGGCGCCCCCGCCCAGGCCGATCCAGGGCCCCTCGGGCCCGCTTGGTGCCATTCGTTGCCCCGAGGGCATCGATCGGCAGGGATCGGCAATGACGCGGCCCATCGGCCCGGGAAG
>DASSII010000087.1:0-3272 GCA_035692005.1 Candidatus Limnocylindrales bacterium
AGTCGGTGTCGGGGTCGGGTCGGGCATCGGCGTCGGCGTCGGGCCCGGCTCTGGCACCGGCGGGGCCGAGGACGACTGCGGGCCGGGCACCGCGACGACGACCCAGTCGGCGTTGTTGTCGTTCGTGTCGATCCCATTGCCTGCGCTCCCTCCCGGACGCCGCTCGAGGCTCGACCCGGCCGGCGGGGCCGCCGCCACCGTCCCTTCGACGAACGGGTTGGTCGCATCGCCCCAGCCGATCGCGTCGATCACCGGGCCGCCGACGACCCGCAGGGCCACGGCGCCGCCGGTGGCGGCGAACCCACCGGTGTAGCTGATATCGCCCGCACCAGCGAGGCTGCCGGCGGCGTTGGTCAACAGGACACGTCGGCCGGCAGCCAGGATGAACGAGGCAGCCCAGGTCGCCTTGCGGGTGACCGTCGACCCCGACGAGGTCGCATACACGACCTCGATGCCGATCAGGTCGACCGGTCCGACTCCCTGGTTGGCGACCTCCACGAACTCGTCCGATGCGCTCGACCCGCCGGTCTGGACCTCGGACACGACGAGAGACGACGGTGGCCAGGCGACGGACGCGGCCAGGACGACCCCGGCCGCCTTGGAGGAGTGCGCCGCCGGCACACCCGTGAGACCCATCGCGAGAACCAGGGCGAGCGCGGCGGAACCAGCTCGTCGGACGCGTTGCATGCGTGACCTCCCGGCGGGAAACGGGCGGTCGGCGGCGCATGCGTAGTCGTACCAGATGGCACTTATCGCGGACTTATCGACTACGATGGGCGGCACCTCCGCGTCGACCGGATCCGATCCGGACGCCGTCCCCGATCCAGACGCAGATCCAGACCCAGGAGAGACCGTGGCTCGCGCCAAGAGGACCGCCCGCGCCGACGCCCGGCGCCGTCACCGCACCGAACTCGGTCTGACCGACGAGGCGGCCACCATCGAGGCGACGCCGACCGCGCCGTCGCGCGATCAGCGAACCAGGCCGGCAGCGCCACCCCCGACCGGTCGCGTCGGCATCGGGGCCGCCTTCCGCCAGGCGTTTCGACCGCTCGATGTCCGGGGCGACCTGCGCGCACTGCCGGACATCGCCATCCACTCGAAGGCACTCTGGGTGCCGGTCGCGCTGACGATCCTGAGCGCGGTCCTGTACATCGTCATCCGGCCCGCGGGTCGCACCGATATCGCGGCCATCGCCACGGTCTTCCTGTTCCAGTACTTCCTGCAGACACCGGCCATCGGCGGCGTGTTCATCGCCGGCTTCCTCGCCCCCCGGGCGAGTTGGCTGCTCGGCCTGATCGTCGGCGCCGTGTCGGCAGCCTGCTACTCGTTCCTCGGCCTCGCCGGCTACATCGGGATCGCCACCAATGCGCGTGCCGAGGACGTCATCATCGCCGCCTTCATCATGTCGCCGATCATGGGCGCGATCTTCGCGTCGGCGGCCGCCTGGTACCGCCGCTTCCTGCAGCTGTCCGGCCCGAACCGAGGCCGGCAGCAGGCAGCCGCCCCTCGTCGGGGTGACGGTCGGACGCGCACGTCGGGTTCGAACCAGAAGGCCGGCGCCCGTCGCTGAACCGCGCCACGGCGCGGAGCGTCGGCGCCTCGATCACCCAAGCCGGCGCATCCCGGCATGGCCGAGCTGGCGAACGCCGCCGGGTTGATCCGGCCCGCCGGCATCGGCGGCGACCTCGGACAGGGGACGGATCTGGCGGGCGACGAGGTTGACCACCGAGCCCTCGGTCTGCAGGTCGCCATCGACCAGCAACAGGGCGTGCCGACGGACGACCCCGCGCAACCGCTCCCAGACGTTCGGCCACAGCGTGACGTTGACCATCCCGGTCTCATCCTCGAGCGCCAGGAACACCGTGCCCTTGGCCGTCATCGGGTGCTGCCGGGTGACGACCAGGCCGCCGACCCGCACGTGGCCCGGTCTGCGATCGGCGAGCGCCCCGTTCGTCACCGCCCCGAGCCGATCGAGGGCCGGGCGGTACAGCCCGACGACCTGCCGTCGCGCATCGACACCGAGCACCGCGTAGGCATCGCCGATCCGCTCCGACTCGGTGAGCTCGGGGAGTAGCGGCGCGTCCGTCGCCGGGAGGCGCAGGTCCATCGGCCGTCCGCTGGCGGCGTTCCGCTTGCCGGCCGCTCGAACGCTCCCTGCCCTCGCGCCGCGTCGCGCGGGTCTCGCCGACCGGAAGCCGCGTCCGCGTGACGCGCCGGCCACCTCGCGCAACTGCCACAGCAGCTCCCGCCGTGGCCTTCCGAGCGAGTCCATCGCCCCGCTGCGGATGAGCCGCTCGAGGACCTCCTCGGGCAGGCCGGTCCGCTCGACGACATCGGCGAGGCTCCGATACGGGCCGCGGGTCAGCTCGGCGTCGAGCGGCGCCTCGTGCTGCTGGCCGATGCCCTTGACCAGGCCGAGACCGAGCCGGACGCCCCAACCCGCGGTCACTTCCGGGGTCCACTGCTCGCGAACGGCCGCCGACGGGACGACGCACGCGGACGACAGCACGGGCTCCGGTCGGGCGGCGATCCCCGCCCCGGTCGGGATCGGCTCCCCTGGCCGACCGACCCATTCGGTCGCTGTCCGGTAGGTCGAGGCGTTGATGTCGACCGGCAGGACGGCCACGCCGTGGCGCTTCGCGTCGTTGACGAGCACCTCGACCGGATAGAAGCCCATCGGCTGGGCGTTGATGAGCCCGACCAGGAACTGGGCCGGGTAGAACAACTTGAGGAACGACGACTCGTAGGCGGTCCGCGCGAACGCCGCGGCATGCGATTTGGCGAACCCGAACGAGGCGAACGCCGCGACCTGACGGAACAGCTCCTCGGCCATCTCGACCGTCATCCCGGGTTGGCGGAGGGCGCCGTCGACGAAGCGCTGGTGCAGCTTCTCCATCTCGCGACTCGAGCGCCACGTTCCCATCGCCCGTCGGAAGCCGTCCGATTCGGACGCCGAAAATCCGGCGACCTCGATGGCGATGCGCATGACCTGCTCCTGGTAGAGGATCACGCCCATCGAGTCCCGGAGGACGGGTTCGAGGCTCGGATGGAGGTAGGCGACCGGCTCGAGACCCTGCTTGCGACGCAGGTACGGGTGGACGGCGTTGCCCTGGATCGGGCCGGGCCGGATGATCGCGACCTCGACGACGAGGTCGTCCAGGCTCATCGGCCGCGACTTCGGCAGGGTCTGCATCTGCGCCCGGCTCTCGACCTGGAAGACCCCGACCGTGTCGGCCGCCTGGAGCATCTGGAAGACCTCGGGAATCTCCTCG